>DMWH01000153.1:15120-16565 GCA_003483345.1 Clostridiales bacterium
CCGTAAACACTGGCCCTTAAAATTGCTCTCAGCTGTGTTCTGAAAACTTCCACATTGCCAAGACACAGCCTTATTGCCCTGTATCCCAAGAAAGGATTCATTTCTTTTGGAATATCGATATATGGTACATTCTTGTCCCCGCCGATGTCCAATGTTCTTATTATTACAGGCTTATCCCCCATTTTAACAAGGACTTCCTTATATTGCTCAAATTGTTCGTCTTCAGTAGGTTGATGTTCTCTATTCATAAATATAAATTCACTTCTGAATAGTCCTATTCCTTCTGCATCATTTTCTAATGCCATATCTACATCATTCGGAACACCTATATTTGCTGTCAAAGATATTTTAAATCCATCTTTTGTTACTGAAGGCAGTCCTATTTGATTTTTTAATTCATTTCTAATTTCATCTTCTATATTTTTTTTCTTAGTAAAATAAAAAAGCTGTTTTGCATTGGGATTTACCAGCACTTTACCTGTCTTCCCATCGCAGATTACAGTATCGCCGTTTTTTATTTTATCTGTTATATTGTTTAAACCTACAACAGTAGGGATGCCCATGATTCGTGCAATTATTGCAGCATGGGATGTCTTGCCTCCTATTTCCGTAATCATGGCTGCTACTTTTGTTCTGTCTATTTGTGCAGTGTCGGAGGGAGTCAAATCTTTTGCAACAATGATAGAGTTTTCTTTCAGATTGGAAAAATCAACACTTGAAATACCCATCAGTATTCTTATGACTCTATTCATTACATCTTTGATATCTTCTGCTCTTTCCCTGAGGTATTCGTCTTCAATGCTTTGAAACATTTTAATATATACATTGGAAGTTTCATTCAAAGCATATTCGGCATTTACACCTTCTTGTTTTATTCTGTTTTCTACATCTGAAATAAATGTATCATCTTCCAACATCATTTCGTGAGATTTAAAAATCTGAGCTTCTTTTTCACCTAATTCATCAATTGTTGAAACATACAATTCGTTAAGCTGCTCTTTTGCTGCCTCAATGGCATTCATAAGCCTGTCTAATTCATTTCCGGCATCTTTAATATAATTCTTGGTTATATTAATTGATGCCTTATCAATTACTACGGCCTTACCTATACCAATACCCGGTGACACTCCCAATCCTTTCACAACTTCACTACCTTTCAGTCTTTTAATACTAAATTTATATTGACAAACCTTATATAAATTTAGTAATCTTTTTATTGCATTGCTCCCAATTTATATAATTATAGTACTATATACAATGCATTGTCAATTAAAAATATTGCAATTTCAACATTTTTTGGGACAATGTTTTCATTGTTGTCTTTCTTTAATTCTTATTATATAATAGTACAATCGATGAGCAAAGACCTTGCCTTTGCACTAATGTATAATAGTATCAGTGTGAAGCAAGCCAATAGTAACTTGCATTAATGATAAAATAAATAA
>DMWH01000153.1:16633-20145 GCA_003483345.1 Clostridiales bacterium
ATAGATTTGGTTGAGCTTAGAGCAGATTATTTTGAATTTGTACAGGACCAGACAAAGGTAACAGATATTCTTCAGCAAATAAGAAAATTATATGAAAAACCTCTTCTGTTTACATTGCGAACAAAAAATGAAGGCGGGGTTTCATACATAGATGCTGACTATTACTTTAAACTAAACAACAGTGTAATCGAAAGCAAGTTGGTTGAGCTTATAGATATTGAATTTTTCTCTCAAGCCGAAAAAGTAGATAAAACCGTTAAATTAGCAAGAAAAAATAATGTGATGACAATATTGTCCAACCATGATTTTTTAAAAACTCCTCCGGAGGAAGAAATAATCTCAAGGGTTAATAAGATGATGGATTGCGGAGATATTGCCAAAATTGCAGTGATGCCTAATTCTGAAGAAGATGTACTGACACTGCTTTCTGCAGCCCTTAAATTAAAGAAAGAAAAAAAAGGCCATTTCATAGCCATTTCTATGGGGCCTCTTGGAGTTATTTCAAGAATATCATGTGAATTAATCGGTTCCTGCATAACCTATGCTTCTTATGGCGATAAGTCGGCACCGGGTCAATTAGATGTCAGACTAGTTAAAGAGCTGTTAGAAATCATGCATGTTTAGTTTATGGGAATATGCAATTTATTGTTGTCTGCATTTTGGTCCTTAATCATTCCCATTATATATTCTTGTATGAAGCATTCATCTAATTCTTCAACGATTTTAAACCCTTCGGTTTCTATAAGCTGCTTCAATGCCTCATTTCTGTAACCTGAGAAGTATTTTTTGTTCATTTCGGTTACCGTTTTGAATACTTCTTCTTTATGCTCGTCGGGAATGTCCAACAGACCTATACTATCTTTATGTGTTCTGCATAAATTTTCAACGAAAAACTTCTCGGCATATTCATTAAATGAAAGTAAATTCTCATCTTCGATATTATTTTTTAAAGCATACTCTTCCACATTCAGCTTGATTGTTTCATAATCATAGCCTCTTGACGGAGAATAGGTCAACTGTCCGTACTGGTGAGTAAATACTGGCAGGCTGCTTGTAGCTATATCATATATTGTATTGCCTGTTTCTACGGATGTATGTGTTTTAACATCTTGAATATGTATATGTCCTGACAGCACAAGCTGTATATTGCATTCATGGAATGTATTAATTACGCTGGTGTTGTTGTCCACTGTATAGTCTTCCCATATAATATCGCTGTGGTCAAGCAAGTTGTGGTGCATTACAACTATTATTTCGGCATTTTCTTCCTTTGCCATATCTGAACATGATGCAATCCATTTTAGTGTATCTCTGTTTATATAACCGCCCGGTTCCGGGTAATCCTTTGTCGTATCAAGCATTAACAGCCACAAATTCTTGTAAGGCTTAACTAAGTAGCTGAGTGTATTTTCGTCTCTTGATATTGCTTCATTATATCCGTATGATTTATATATTTCCACAAACTCTTCTTTGTTTATACTTTCAGTTATGCGTATTTCATTATCTTTGAAGTATAATGCTTTTTCATTATTAATATCATGGTTTCCCGGAACTACATATACCTTTGCACCCGTTGATTTTATACTTTTTAAACGCTCTTCAAATTCCAAGTGATTAACCTTGGAGCCGTTATTTGTTAAATCTCCCGGAAAAACAACAATATCGGGACTATTCTTTTTAACATCATCTTCTATAATATCAAGGAAAACACTGGTATATTTCATCATTCTGTCGAGGGTATTCAAATAGTTGTTAAATACTTCGCAGTCTTCTGTCAATTTTTCAGACATATAATGAGGGTCAGCAACTATGTACATCTTAATACTATCATCAATATTAATCATAGGTACTTCCTGAGGGATGAGGTAGGATGCAGCAATTAAAAATATTAAAACAACTCCTATTATGATAATCTTATTCTTCATTGCTCCACCCTCCGGTTATATAATTCTATTTATTTCATTATACAATAAAATCAAAAAAATAACAATGTTTTTATTTTTTAGTTTGCCAATAAAATGGCATAAAAATTGGAACACTCCTCTATTATGGAGTGCTCCATTCCTATATTAAGTATGAATCAGCCATACTGTTTTTGAGTATTAATTCATTTTTTCTAATTTCATTCCTGTATCAATACCGTTCAGGTTTTGAACTTCCATACCTTCTTCATTTGATATGTCAATTAAGTCTGCCAGTGTTTCTTCCTTGATATAATCTTCAAATTCTTTTACGGCCTTGTCAATTTCAGGTGAGCTTGTGTAGAATATTTTTATTCTGTCCATCATCTCATATCCGTTGTTCTTTCTCATTTGCTGTACTTTGGATATAAATTCACGGGCATATCCTTCGTTTATCAATTCTTCCGTAAGATTAGTATCAATTATGGTAAATAAATTGTTTCCTGTTGCAACATCATAACCTTCTTTTGCCTCAATTCTGATATCCAGCAATTGGTCATCAAGCTCAACGATTTGACCGTTGACATCCAATTCATACTTTTCGCCTGACTGAACTTTTGTAATTATTTCTAATGCATCTGCCTTTGCCAAAATACCGGCAAATGCCTTTACATTGTTTCCAAGCATAGGTCCTGCAATCTTAAAATTAGGTTTCAAGGAGAAATCCATAAATTCATTTAAGTCATGCTCAAATACAACTTCCTTAACATTTAATTCTTCCATGATTAATGGAACCAAATCGTCAATTAATTCCTGGTATTTTCCGTCAATATGAATTTTTTGAATCGGTTGTCTAACCTTAATTTTAGCATTTTCTCTGGATGCTCTTCCTAAGCTTACAATATCTTTTACCAAATCCATTCTCTTTTCAATATTTTCGTCTATCAGCTCCTCGTTTGCCTTAGGATAATAGCTTAAATGGACTGATACTTCGCCTGTTAAATTCCTGTAAATTTCTTCTGACAAATAAGGAGCAAATGGAGCAATCAGTTGAGAAATGCCAACCAATATTTCATATGTGGTGTTATAAACCGCCTTTTTATCTTCAGTAAGTCCAGTCTCCCAGAATCTTCTTCTTGAACGTCTAATGTACCAGTTTGACAAATCTTCATTAACAAAATTCTGAATTGCTCTTACAGATTTGTTATGGTCATAAACATCCATACTTTCTGTCACATATTTTACCAGGTTGTTATATTTTGATACAATCCATCTGTCCAGTTCCGGTCTATCCTTGTATTCAACAAAGAAGTCTTGCGGTTTGATTGAATCAGTGTTTGCATATAAAGCAAAGAAAGTATATACATTTTTAATTGTTCCTATAAACTTGCTCAATACCTCTTTTAACCCGTCTTCATCAAAACGAGTAGGTGTCCATACGGGCGACACGTACAAGAGGTACCATCTTAGTGCGTCAACACCGTATCTATCGAAAAGGTCCATAGGCTCTACTGTATTGCCTCTTGATTTTGACATTTTCTTTCCATACTTATCAAGAACCAAGTCGTTTACCAATACATTCTTATATGGTGACTTACCCGTAACCAGGGT
>DMWH01000153.1:20151-20502 GCA_003483345.1 Clostridiales bacterium
GGGAACAATTCATCAAATCTTTCTTTGTTTTCAAACGGATAATGCCATTGTGCAAAAGGCATGGCACCTGAATCGAACCAGCAGTCGATAACGTCTTTTACTCTTGTCATATGCTTTCCGCATTCAGGACAAACAATATGCACCTCATCAACGTATGGTCTGTGAAGCTCAATTGATTCATCTATATCTTCAACTGCTTTTTCAACTAATTCTTTTCTTGAACCGATACTTTCGATATGACCGCATTCGCATCTCCAAATCGGAAGAGGTGTTCCCCAATAACGGCTTCTCGAAATAGCCCAGTCATTAACATTTTCAAGCCAGTTGCCAAAACGCTTTTCACCGACATAA
>DMWH01000062.1 GCA_003483345.1 Clostridiales bacterium
AGTAATGCTCTTCATGGTGCGTCCCTCTTCTACATGCAGACGGACGATTTCTGTCTTAAATTTTGATGTGTAACTTTGTGACATACTGTTTACCTCTCTTCTTCATTATGATTATATCACATTAGCCACTACTGTTACAACTTTATTATAGCACGTCAAATATTACTTGAAAAGACGCATATACTAATTACAGATTGGAGTTGATAAAATGTCAAAGGATTCACAGCTTGATCCCAAAGAAGTCAGAAAGATGAAAGCCAAAGGCGGTCATACAATGGCTGAAAGCGCTTTGGACGGCGAGAGCAGAAACAATAAAAAGCAATCCGGCAACCGTCATAAATGCGGTAACGATAAGTAGTAAAAGAACAAGGAGTATATTGTGTGAAACACTCCTTGTTTTTATATATAAATATCTCATAATTTAAGAGTAATATTAAGACAAAACAAACCATTGCCGTTATTTATATCAAAAGTTCCGTTATGCTTGTTAACAGAATTTCGTATATTGTTAATACCAAACCCATGATGTATTTTATCGTCTTTGGTTGTTTTAAGATCGTCATTTTCCTCATTTGTGGGATTACTGATTGAAATAAATTGATATCCCTGTTGTATGTTCAGTTTTATGTCAATTACTTTATGTCCGCCGATCTTACCGCAGGATTCTATGGCATTGTCAAGAGCGTTAGAAAAAATAACGCATAGATCGATGGGATCAAAATCGTGCGTAAACAAACCGTCCAAGCATATTTCTGTATCGCATTCCTTTGCAAACTCAGCTTTTTCTGTAAGGATTGAGTCTAAAATATTATTTCCGCTTTCATACGGTTTTTCTGTCATGGTTTTGGAATTAGATAATTTATTTATGTACTGAACAGCTTCCTCGTTCTTATTTGATGAGATCAAAGCTGATACACATTGCATATGATTAATGTAATCGTGTCTGAAAGAATGAAATTCTTTCTTCATATCGTCTAAGGCTTTATAATGTCGGAGCTGAGTATCTATCTGTTTTAAAAGCAGATCAGATGTGTCTTGAAAATACTTTTTTGACATACTGTTTATAAACAGCAGAAACATGATTGCAAACATTACTATCATTAAAATGAGTAGGAAGAATTCTGAAAATCCCTTTTGAACAGAAATATTGTCTGTTTCAAAGGAAATAAGCGTAACGACTCCTTCCATAATAAAGACACATAAAAGCATCAATATTCCCACCGCTTTAGACGTTGACTTAAATGCAAATCTTAAATTTTTAAACTGCTCTTTTTTATATAAAAAGCAAATCAAGCCAAGAACAAACAGCTGAAATATCATTGAAGTGACCTTGTTTATTGTCAATTCGTTTAAATTCGAGGCTGTAAGCTTAAATATCCATAAGGCACAGCTTTGCATGAGTGAATCCAAGGATATCAGCAGCAAAGGCATATAGAATGAAATAAACCTTATTTTTTTAGTGAAGATAAACGGAAAAACCAAAAAACGCAGATAATATACGGCAAGCAGTACTGTCATCATGAATTTTGATGATTCTGCAAAATATGAACTGAAAATCAGAGTATAACTTCCATGAACAACCGATACGGAGAGCGATTTAATCCAACTGGGTTTAAATTCTTCCAAATCAGCAGATTTGCTTATGAGAATCAGGTTAACAAGCAGAAGCAAGTCCGAGATAATAAAGACGGCATTTGAGATTACAGTGTTCATTATATCAGTCCTTTGTGTTATATCTTACTATGTATTCCTGAAAAGCTTTTTTGAAATCGGTCAGATACCTTCTGCTTATGGAAGCACGTTCGTTGTTATCAAAATAGATAGTTTTATTATCGTGATTTCTTATGTGGAGAAAGCTTACTATACATGACCTGTGAGAACGTGTAAATCGGTCTTTGGGAAGCATCTTTTCAATCTCCTGCATATATCGGCAGCATTCAAGTTGATTGTCAACAGTTCGTATTATAGTGTGCTTGTCTTTTGATTCGACATAAATAATTTCAGATAACCTGACTTTCCACGAACCGTCGTTAGTGTTCAATATGAGAAAATCATCTGTTCTGACAGAATCAAGATAATCGTCGATAGATTTAAACAGATCTTCTTTTTTTATCGGCTTTAAAAGGAAACGAAACGTATTTACCTCAAAGGACTGAAAAACGATTTTAGGAAATGCGGTGAGGAAAATAATAGTAACGTCTGAATTTTTTAATCGCAGACGTTTGGATGTTTCCAATCCGTCAATATCGTCCATCTGATAGTCCATAAATATAATGTCAAACTTCTCAGTACTTGATAAAAGGTCATATCCGGTTTTAAAATATGTAGTTAAAATCGGCTCTTTTTTTAATGTGGAATATTCGTTTAAAAGCGTATATAATTCTTCATATAAAATTATTTCGTCATCACATACGGCAATCTTCATAATTTCGCCTCCCTTTGCTTTTAATTATAACATAGAACTATTAAAATATCAAGTAAAATTTTACAATAAAATCACGCTTAAACTACCGCTCGCGCCGAATTTACGACCGTATTTCAGATATCTGTAGACGAATTGAATAAAAAGATTTATACTACCCCCGAAATGAAAAAACGGGGAGGGATATCAAATGTGGAGATACATCTGGCAGATCATTTTTAAGTAATAGGATGAGATAGTTATGGAAATAATTGAAAAGCAATATTTATCTGTTGAGTCGCTGCTGTCATATAGGACAAGATCAACATACAGTAAACTTGATAAGTTGATCGAGCATATATTGGAAAGTCTGAAATTTCTTGAAATGGAACGGACAGGAAATATCATTTTTTCTCTGAAAGAAAATACCTATGGAACGGATGAAACAATACTTGACCTTGAATTTTTTGTTCCTGTCAGCAAGGAGTTTAAAAGCAACGAGTTTTATGTTTATAAGCCGCAGCTTATGCTTTTCAACGCAGTGAGAGCAAGACACTCCGGAACTTATGACACGTTAAAAAATTCACGTAAGAAAATGCAAACATATTTATCCCGGAAGTGTTATCAACCGATAACAGATTTTTACTATTACATTAATAACAGCAATTTAGTGGATATTTACGTA
>DMWH01000107.1:0-1911 GCA_003483345.1 Clostridiales bacterium
CTATACCTGACATCAATAAGATTATCAAATAAAATATATGGTGTCAATAAAAAGGAAGAGACAATATTGTCCTTCCCAGTTTACATAATTGGTAATTATGTTAACCTCGTGTATCGAAGTATAGGTTTTCTTGCAGCTGTTGCTTCATCTAACCTGCTTATAACTGTTGTGTGGGGAGCTGTTTTTACCATCTCCGGAGTATTTTCTGCTTCTTCTGCTATCTGTCTCATGACAGAAATAAATTCATCCAGTGTTTCTTTTGACTCGGTTTCCGTGGGTTCAACCATTAATGCTTCATGAACAATTAAGGGGAAGTAAATCGTTGGAGGATGAAATCCGAAATCCAGCAATCTTTTTGCTATATCGAGAGCTGAAACTCCATTCTTTTCCTTCTGCCAATCCGCTGAAAACACACATTCATGCATGCATTCCGTATCAATTGGCAGGAAGTATTTGTCCTTAAGCTTATTTGCAATATAATTTGCATTTAAAACTGCATTTTCGGCTACTTCTTTAAGTCCATCGGGACCCATGCTTAAAATATATGCATATGCTCTTACCAATACACCAAAATTACCGTAAAATGATTTTACTTTGCCGATTGAATTCGGTCTTTCATAATCCATGTAATACTCTTCTTCTTTTTTAGAAATAACCGGTACCGGCAGAAATTCCGCAAGATGTTTTTTCACTCCTACAGGACCTGAACCCGGACCGCCGCCGCCATGAGGTGTACTGAATGTTTTATGGAGGTTTAAGTGCACCACATCAAATCCCATATCTCCCGGCCTTGATATGCCTAAAATTGCATTTGCATTGGCTCCGTCATAATACATCAAGCCGCCGGCATCGTGGACTATTTTAGATATTTCCAATATATTTTCATCAAATAAACCTAATGTATTGGGATTAGTCAGCATGAACCCTGCTGTGTCTTCTCCGACTGCAGCTTTCAATTCTTCCAAATCTACCAAGCCCTTGTCATTAGATTTTATTTCAACCACATCAAATCCGGCAACTGCTGCAGAAGCGGGATTTGTACCGTGCGCTGAATCCGGAACTATAATTTTGGTTCTTTTTTCATCATTTCTGTTTTGATGATAAGCTTTCATTATCATTAATCCCGTCAGCTCTCCATGGGCTCCTGCCGCCGGCTGGAGAGTAAATTCTTCCATAGCAGTTATTTCAGAAAGCATTCTGCCCAGGTCATACATTATTTTTAATGCACCCTGTACTGTTTTTTCCTGCTGATACGGATGAATTTTTGTAAACCCGTCAAATCTTGCCGCTAATTCATTTACCTTGGGATTATATTTCATGGTACAGCTTCCGAGCGGATAGAATCCCGAATCTACACCATGATTTCTTTGAGAAATTTGTGTAAAGTGACGAACTGCATCAAGCTCGCTGATTTCAGGAAGCTCGGGAGCCTCAGCTCGTAAGTATTTTTTATCTATCACATCTAAGGATACATCCGGCACATCGCATTCAGGAAGTGAATATGCCTTTCTGCCCTTTTTACTTTTTTCAAATATTAATTGCATATTACTCACCTGCCTTTCTCACTAATGCATCTATTTCTTCTTTGGTTCTCTTTTCGGTTACCGCAAGCAGGTAAGCATTTCTTAATTCAGGATAATCAATCTCAATATTATAGCCGCCTATTATATTGCTTTTTAATAGTTTTTCATTTAAGTCGCTTACAGGTTTATCGCTTATTACAGCAAATTCTTTAAAGAATGGTGATGTAAACAAGGGCTTAAATTTATTGGTTTTAATTAACTCGCTATAAGCATAGTGGGATTTGTTAAGACAAAGCTTTGCAACTTTTTTTAGTCCTTCCTTTCCCATAAATGTTAAATACATGGTTGCCTGCAGTGCATTTAAAGCTTGGTTAGAGCATATATTTGA
>DMWH01000107.1:2007-11558 GCA_003483345.1 Clostridiales bacterium
ATTTCCAAGCGGCTGCCCTTCACCCACAGCAATATCCGCTCCCATTTCTCCCGGACTTTTTAAAATTGACAATGAAATAGGATCTGCGCTTAAGACCAAAAGACTTTTGTTTTTATGAGTTATTTCGGCAATTTTTTCTACGTCTTCAATTATACCGAAAAAATTCGGGTTTTGCATAATTACGGCTGCAGTATTATCATTAATCTTTGTATTTAGCTCTTCTAAGCTTATTTGACCGTTTTCATATGATATTTCTTTTACCGTTATATTTCTGAATTTAGCATATGTATTTAAAGTTCGCCGACTTTCGGGATGGACAGAAGATGCTACTAATACTTCCTTCCTGCGTGTTGCTTCACAAGACATTGCACTAGCTTCCGCCAAAGCCGTCGCACCGTCATACATTGATGCATTAGCAACGGGAAGTCCGGTTAATTCACTTATCATTGTTTGGTATTCAAATATTGCCTGCAATGTTCCCTGACTTATTTCAGGCTGGTAGGGAGTATATGCTGTATAGAATTCCTGCCTCATTATTAACTGATCTATTGCTGAAGGTATGTAATGGTCATATGCGCCGGCACCCATAAAACATACATATTCATCGCTATTAAAATTTTTATCGGATAATGATTTTATTTTTTTTATCAGTTCCATTTCTGACAAAGCTTCAGGTATTTTTAACTTTTCTTTTAATCGTACCGAATCAGGAACAGCTCTGAACAGAGAATCTATATCCTTATAGCCGATTTCATTTAGCATTTGCTGCCTGTCATCAGTGGTGTTTCCAATATACCTTGTCATAACTGCTCCTTTATTCACATAATTCTTCGTATTCTTCAGCTGTTAACAAGCTGTCAACTTCAGTAGGCATGCTCATATCTATTGCTACAATCCATGCATCATATGCAGATTCATTGATTAAAGCCGGATTGTCTTCCAACTCTTCATTTACTTCTACAACTGTTCCTGAAACGGGGGCATATACATCTGAAGCCGCCTTAACTGATTCAAGTACAACAAACTGGTCCCCTGCTTCAACTACAGTTCCAACCTCAGGCACTTCCACATAAACAATATCTCCTAACTGTTCTTGTGCATAGTCAGTAATTCCTACATATGCCTTATTCTCTTCTACTCTCACCCATTCATGAGATTCAACGTATTTTAATTCTGGTAGTAATTTCATAATTTCCTCCGTGTATTTAGATATTATTATAGATACCCAATAAATATATTTTTAATTAAATTTTTTCGTATGTATAGAATAGGGTTAGGACATCTTTTTATATTTTTTGGAATAAAAAGGCTTTTTAATAACTTTTGCCTTAGAATTTTTATTTCTTATTAAAATTTCTATTTCGGTTCCTTCCTTTGAATATGCAGAATCTATGAGAGCTAAACCTATGTTTTTCTTTAAGGTAGGTGAAAAACTTCCTGTTGTTACATATCCTATTTTTTCCCCTTCTTTATATACTTCATAGTTGTTTCTCGGTATTCCTCTGTCAATCATTTCAAAACCGACTATTTTTCTTTGAAGACCTTCTGATTTTTGTCTAGCTAAGGCTTCCTTTCCTATGAAATTTTCTTTGTTCAGCTTTACAAAAAAACCAAGTCCTGCTTCTAAGGGCGTAATATTTTCATTTAATTCGTGGCCATAAAGGGGCAGTGATGCTTCAAATCTTAATGTATCTCTTGCGCCTAATCCTGCCGGTATCAAGCCTTCGTCTTTTCCTGCTTCTAAAATCAAATCCCACATTTCTTCAGCCTTATCATAAGCAAAATATAACTCAAAACCATCTTCTCCCGTATAACCGGTCCTGGAAACCAATGCTTCAATATTGCCTACTTTTACATTATCGCTGAAATAATAGAATTCTATTTCATTTAGATTTTTACTTGTCAACTTTTGCAAAATTGTTTCAGCCAGAGGTCCTTGCAGAGCAAGCTGGGCATAATTTTCTGAAACATTTAATATTTCAGTATTTCCAAATATGTTTTCTTTCATCCACTGATAATCTTTTTCAGTGTTGGATGCATTAACAACTAATAGATAATCTGTATTGCTGTATTTGTAGACTAACAAATCGTCTACTACTCCGCCGTGAGGATAACACATTGCGGTATAGGCAATTTGATTGTTATTAAGCAATGAAATATCATTAGTTAATAACATTTGCAAATATTTTTCGGAATCTTCTCCTTTAACTGTTATTTCACCCATGTGAGATACATCAAAAATTCCTGCTTTTGTTCTTACAGCTTCATGCTCGGGAATTATTCCTGTATATTCAACCGGCAGGCTCCACCCGCCAAAATCAATCATCTTTCCCTTAAGCTGAATATGTTTTTCATATAAAGGCGTTTTTTTCATTACACACTCCTCTTAAAATTAAAGACAGAAAATATCTGTCTTTGTTTTTGATATTATTTTTTATTCATTATCACTTTATTAAAATTATTTGTCAATATTATAAAACCAATAAATATCCGTGTCAATATATATTGTTTGTGAAAAAAAATACTTTTATATGCATATTACTTTCATTCTACCGGTATTAAAAAACGGTCATTGAGAATGACCGTTTCAAATACCCAACTATTTTAAATTATTGTTCTGACTGTTTTTATTTTTGTTTTTATTGTTGTTTTTATTATCCTGGTTGTTTTTGTTCAGACTTTTCCAGTCGTCATCATTTCTACTATCAAATTTGTTGTTGTCGTTTCGATTGTCGTTTCGATTGTCGAATTTGTTCTCATTTCGATTGTCGAATTTGTTGTCGTTTCGATTGTCAAATCTGTTGTCATTTTTGTTTCTGTTTTTGTTTTCGTTATTCATTTGTTTCATCTGCTCCCTTAATTTTTGTTGGCTGTCTAATTTGACACTGTCTTCCCAATTTAATAACTTTTCGTCATTATTCTTATTGCTAAAACTGAATTTCTTTATTACCATCATCCCTTCATATGCATGTATTTGAAGATGTTTGTCATCTACATGAATATTATTAGCTTTTTCATATTAATTATTATTCCAATAAATACTTAATGTGGGGTTGGTATCCATAAATTCAATTTTTTAACTGCAATAATAAAATTACTAAAACAAACCAAAAGTTTTAAAAACAAAAATAAACAAGAAAATACTGAAGGGGCTGATCAATGTTGTAAAAAATACTATTTGTCCTGCCAATTCATCATTGCAATCATGCTGCTGTGCCAAAGTATAGCTTGCCACAGCCGTAGGGGGAGCTATCATGCTTAATACTGCTCCTAATTCAATTCCTCTGTATCCGAAGAATATGGTAATCAATGCTGCAAATGAAGGGATAATAAATAATTTTACTGCTGCTATAAGAATTAACTTTTTTCTGTTTTTCCATATATTGTTTATTTCTATCACTCCGCCGAGAATCATTAATGATATGGGTGTTACCGTTTTTGAGATATCAGCAATTGTTTTATTAAGGGCGGAGGGAAGTTTTATTTGAAGAACAGATGCTGCAATTCCAAGCAAGGAGCCGATTACTAAAGGATTGGTTAAAATGCTTATTATGGTAGCTTTATAATTATGCCTTTCATCCGTAAATAAATCCAAAATAATAACAGCCAAGAAATTATAAATTGGCACAATTATTGCGATAAGGGTTGATAGAACAACCAATCCTTCATCTCCAAAAATATTGGCCATAAGGGGTATTCCAAAAAACACAAATTGCCCTCTAAACAGACCCTGAATTAAAACTCCTCTGTTTCTGTTATCTTTTTCGTACTTGGGGATTACTATCAATAATATTCCAATAACAGCCAAAGCTAAAATAACAAAAAAAATAATAAATTTTAAGTCAATTTCCCCTGATACCTTGCTTGTATATATGTTGTTAAAAAGAAGAACCGGTAATAGTACACAATATGTAATTTTATTTAATTTCCTTAAAAAGTCCTCATCAAATATATTAATTCTTCGAAGAAAGGAACCTATAAACATCAAAAAAACCAATGGTAAAACAACATTTAAAGAAAATATAAAATTATCCATCTTTTGACCTCTTTAAAATAATCCTGCTGCTTTAAAAATGTATACAAACAAGAAAATAGTGAATGGGCTGATTAATGTAGTTAAAAATACTATTTGTCCTGCCAATTCATAATTGCAGTTGTGCTGCTGTGCCAAGGCATAGCTTGTGACAGCCGTAGGAGGTGCTGTCATGCTTAATATTACACCTAATTCCATCCCTCTGTATCCGTAGGAAATTGCAATCAAGGTTGCAATTGCAGGAAAAATAATTAGTTTTCCCGCTACAACAAAAACTAAGGGTTTAATATTCTTCCATATATTGTTTATCTCTATTTCTCCGCCAAGGGTCATCAATGCTATGGGCGTTGTAGTTTTTGCAATATCGGCAATTGTTTTTTCCATTGCCAAAGGAAGTTTTATTTGAAGAGTATATACTGCAATACCAAGCAGGGAGCCGATTATTAAAGGATTTGATAAAATACTTATTAAAGTTTTCTTATAATTTTGTCTTTCATCAGTAAATAAATCCAAAATTATAACAGTCAAGAAAATATAAGTGGGTGATATTATTGCTATCAGCATTGTTACAATAGCCAACCCTTCATTTCCAAAAATATTGCTGATTAGTGCTGTTGCAAACAAGGTGGTATTGCCGCGATAAAGGCCTTGAATTATAACTCCTCTGTTCTTATTATCTTTTTCATATTTAGGGATTATTACAATCAATAATCCAACAACAGCTATAGATATTATAACAACAAATATGATAAATTTTGAATCTATTTCTTCAGATATCTTACTGGAATATATGTTGTTGAAAAGAAAAAACGGGAATAATACTTTAAAAATAAACTTATTTGCTTTTCCTAAAAAATCTTCATCAAAAACATTGATTTTTCGAAGGAAAGCACCCAAAAGCATCAAAAAAACCAATGGTAAAACTGCATTTAAAGAAAATATTAAATTTTCCATTATAAGTCCTTTCATATTCTGTAATAATAATTAATCTATGTAGTCATGCTCTTGACATTATATATCAATCATTTTCAATTTTTGAATACAGCATGTCCTATTAATGTTCATATACATGACTTTTCAGTCTATTATAATTATACTCTCAAAACAATTCTAAAACAATAGTTTTAATTGCATAACTATTTTTTAAAATATATAATAGCATTATAAGGAGCAATATCCGTAAACAGCTTTTAAAGAAATGCATGTTCTTGTTGTCCCGGATTATCATGTAAAAGTATTATAGGAGGCAGAAATGGAAAATTTAAAACTAAAGGATTTTTTGGATTATACTTTTTTATCCGGACTTGAATTGTCACCGGATAAAAATTACGGTGCTTTTGTGGTACATACATCAGATTTTGAGGATAACAAGTATTTGTCCAATATATGGTTGTATAATTTGACCACCTCGGAATATAAAAAGCTTACAAATATGAATGAAGAAAAGAGTTTTATTTGGCTTGACAATAATACTATTTTGTTTTCTTCATTGAGAGATGAAAAATTGAAAAAAAGAATTCAGGACGGCGAACATTGGACTGTATTCTATGCCATTGATATCCAAGGCGGGGAAGCTTATGAATATATGCGTATTCCCATGAAGGTAAACAATATTAAAAAAATTGCCGACGAGAAATTTCTATTAACAGCAATTTATGACCATTACGGCATTAACCTTCATTCTCGCAAAGGAGAAGAAAAGACTAAGGCAATTGAATTAATAAAAGAAAACAAGGACTATGAAATATTGGATGAAATACCGTTTTGGTCAAACGGCGAAGGATTTATAAACAAGAAAAGAAACCGTCTATATCTGTTTGACAAAGGAACAAAGGATATTGTACCAATTTCAAATCAATATGAAAATATAAAAGTAACAAGCGTAAAAGACGGTAAAGCTTTATATGTTTCTTCAATTTACACCAATAAAATGGAGTTGACAACAGGATTATACATGTACGATTTATATAGCAGTAAAGCTCTTTGCCTTGTTGAGGATTTAGAATATAATATAGAGTTTGCCGAATTTGTAGGGGATGACATAATAGTTGCAGCTACTACCATGGATAAATACGGGATAAATGAAAACTTCAATTTTTATAAGCTACAAGATGGGGAATTGGTACTTCTCAGCAAACACGATTTCGGTTTGAACAATTCGGTTAACTCGGACTGCAGATATGGAGAAGGAGCTGCAAGAAGAGTATTCGATAACTGCCTGTACTTCATATCCACAGAAAATAAAAGTTCCTTTATAAAGAAGCTTTCATTGGATGGAAGTATTGAAAAATTAACGGAAGATAATGGATCAGTGGACTGCTTCGACATATGCAGCCAAGGTATTATCTTCATTGGGCTCAGGGGCAGCAGGCTGCAGGAAATTTATACGTTACAAAAAATAAAAGAAACTCAAAGAACTAAATTTAATGAAAAGATAGTGGAAATAAAGACGATTGTAAAACCTGAAAGTATTAATTTTCAAAACGATGGAGTTACCATTGAAGGATTTGTGTTAAAACCTGTTAATTTTGATGAAAAGAAGTGCTATCCGGGAATCTTAAACATACACGGAGGTCCAAAAACAGTATATGGTGAAGTTTTCTATCATGAAATGCAGTATTGGGCAAACGAAGGATATTTTGTATTTTTCTGTAATCCAAGGGGCAGTGACGGCAGGGGTGATGAATTTGCAGATATAAGAGGTAAATACGGTACCATTGACTATGATGACCTTATGAAATTTACAGATAAAGTTCTTGAAAAATATCCACAGATAGATTGCACAAGAATTGGTGTAACAGGCGGCTCCTATGGAGGCTTTATGACAAACTGGATTATTGGACACACTGACAGATTTAAATGTGCTGTTTCACAAAGGAGTATTTCAAACTGGATTTCTAAATTCGGCACTACGGACATAGGGTATTATTTCAATACAGATCAAAACTTGTCTTCTCCTTGGGATAATGTTGAAAAAATGTGGTTTCATTCACCGCTTAAATATGCAAATCAAGCTGTTACTCCCACATTATTCATTCATGCGGAGGAAGATTACAGGTGCTGGCTGGCTGAAGGATTACAAATGTTTACTGCCCTTAAGTATCACGGTGTCGATGCAAGGCTTTGCATGTTCAGGGGAGAAAATCACGATCTTTCAAGGAGCGGTAAACCCCGCCACAGGGTGAGGAGATTGGAAGAAATAACTAATTGGTTTGAAAAATATTTAAGATGAGTGAAGGATCTCATGCTAAAAGCTTCCCAATATAGGAAGCTTTTTAATGTACTATCAATAACGGGGACCAAGTGTCGCCCTTAATTTAGGGACATTCCTCATGCACAAAGGGACTATACCCCAATCAGAGGTGTGTCCCCATACCATTTAGCAGCGGTCACCGATTCCGCCAACTCTATCGCAGCTGCAGAATAGTATTACCAACAATAAGAAGAAGAATAATAAGCTGTCATTGTCGCCAAAGCCGCCGATTCCTCCTACCAATCCATCGTCTCCGCAGAAGCATGCAAGAACTACTAAAAGCAAGAAGAAGAATAATAAACTATCTCCGCTGTCTCCCAATATATTGTTAAACATATAGAACCTCCTAAAAATAATTTTAATATATATTATTCGTTAGACTGCTAATTGTTACTTTATTACTCTTCATTTAATGATTTTAGATAAAAAATTATTTTGTCGATAAAACTGTCTTTCGTGCAATAATTGTGGCATTCATGTTTAATTAAATTTCTATTGCTGCATTTGCCTCTGTATTTATCATAGCTGTATTTGACATTTTGCATATTGTCCATTATGTCAAATAAGTATTGTTTCGAATGTTCATCCTCACAAAATTTGTTTGTGAGTCTGTTTAATATATATATTAATTCGATTATGTCGTACATTCTTTCTATCATATTATCGTCACATTTTCTCTTGTCCACTTTCATCACTCCATTCATTATATTATATGAATTTTTTGAAGTGCTGATAGTAGAATTGAAACATTTATTTCATTATTCCTTTGATTTTATCAAGTTTTATTGTATAATAAGTTAAACAGATTATTCACATACGTTCAGAATTATCACGTATAATCCACACAAAAATAATTGAATACATTTTGTCATCCTGAGTGTACTGCCCCTTTTACATAAATTATACATGAGGTACTAATATGAGAGCATTTTTTAATATAGTAATAATAGGACTTATAGGTTTGTTATCATCCACATATTTGTTCAATTTGTCACCTGTTGACTATAAAGGAACAATTGAAATTGAAACTCCTGTTGAAGAAAGTACTTTAAGTTTAGAAGTCGAAGAAGACAAAATACTAAATCCTGAATCAATAACAATAAAGCATACAGCCTCTAAGGAAGAGGTAATTAAAATTGTCAGCAACAGCATTTTTAATGTAGACATATACAAGGATAATAAATTGGTTAAAAGTAATATTGATAATTTAGAGCCGGTTTCTCCTTCAATTGATGCAACCATTTCAGTTAATAAGGATAATCCTATCATTACTGCCGTAAATATAGCTCAAAAAAACTTAGGACTGGAAGATGGAGTATATAAATTTGTATTTAATTCAAATATAATAGCAGATATAGATAAGGCTTCCGTATCGGTAACAGTTACCTATGATACAGCCGGTAATTATTATCCTGCGGTTAATACTGCCCCTGCGGGTACTAAGGGACTCACCCTGTACTTCCCAACAAAAAATGCAGATACTTTAATTCCTGTTACGAGGTTTGTAGTAGAGGATAAATCAATTACAAGAATGGCAATTGAGCAGCTGCAAAACGGTCCTTTAAGCAAAGAGCTTATATCAGTAATCAAGGATGTTACAAACACAACTTACAATAACGGTAATGTGGTAATTGACCTGCCAAGTTCATATACTGCATATAATACCGGCAGCACGGGAGCAGTCCTGGCCTACGAATCATTTGTAAAAACAATATTTGCCGTTGACAGATATTGGCCTATTCACAGCGTCACATTTACTGTTGACAGAAAAAATGTAGACACTTACTTCCATGGGATGTCAAGAGAGGCAATAAATTATCTTCCTAATATTAAGAGAAATTACCTTCTGTATCTGGCTCATAAGGCAGACAACAGATATTATTTATTTGAGTATCAGCTATCCCCTGAGGAAATAGGTATTGCTGAAAATGATTCAATAGAAATGAAGGCGCGAAAAATATTTGATGCATATTCAAATACAGACATCGAATACGGCATTAGTCCGGTACCTAAGACTGTAACGCTAAACAATGTATCTCTGCAGGGAAGAACACTTATTCTTGATTTTAATAAGGATTTTTTGAATGTTTATGAGGATAAAAATGATTTAAGACATATGATGGTAGAATCCTTTTTGTATACTTTCACCACAATACCGGGTGTTGACAGTATAAAAATTACTGCCGAAAATAAAGAAATAACTGATTTTATTGATGTGCTGGATACAACAAAAATATTATATCCTCCGGAATTTATTAATCCGGA
>DMWH01000107.1:11610-13903 GCA_003483345.1 Clostridiales bacterium
GTATTGCCGGGTATTTCACCGATGGTTGTTAAGAAGTTACCTACCATCAAGGAACCTACCACATAATATGAAAGTACCTGCCAAATGCTTCCCGTTATTGCACCGGCAACCCAATTATGCTTAAGGGATGGAAGCTTTTCAATCATATAACCCATAATTAAAGCCATAACACCTTTAATTATAAAAGTTGGCAATGCATAAATACTGTACCCGCCGATTATATCAGCAAGAGCCGCGCCTATTGCACCAGCCCATGCACCATTTTTCTTGCCGATTAATATTACCGCGAGAAATATAAATCCGTCTCCTATGTGAGCGTACCCTCCTGATACAGGCAGCGGTACTTTTATTATAAAGGTTGCAACACAAACTAAGGCAGCAAACAAAGCTGTGTATACCATATCTTTAACTTTCATGTCATCCATTATTATCACCATCCCATAATTTACTTCCGGTTAATCTAATTATATATCAATCTGTACTCTTTAAAAGATACAGATTGCAAATTTATTCGGATGACAGATTAATATTTAAAATAAAAGACTCTTCATGACCAAAATGACTACCTGTCATTTTGAGGGCGCAGCCCGAAGAATCTCATTAAAAAGCTGTGCACCCTTCTTCGACAATACATAACAAGCGTTACTTCAGCAGTTAGCTCAAACCCGGCACCCTCACGTCACACAAAAGTAACTACTTACTGCTGCTTCCTTCCGGACCTGACAGGGTTCATAGGTTTTTGTTGCGCGAGACCGAGTTATCAACACCACTTGCTAAAGGCAGGCCTCACTATGCAAGCCTCGGAGAGGGAATTCCACCTTGCTGCAGCGGATTGCAAGTACAGGGCACCGCTACCTCCCCATGTAGCACAGCACAAAAATGATAACATAATTAAAATCATGTGTCAATGTTATAATTTGCCTCATTTTAGAACTTCAAGGGTTTTTTCCTCTTCAAACTGTTTAGTATATAAATTATAATAATGGCCCCTTTTAGCTATCAGTTCATTGTGTGTCCCTTGCTCTATTATTTTGCCCTCATTAACCACTAATATAATATCTGCCTTTTTAATAGTTGAAAGTCTGTGAGCAATTATAAATGAGGTTCTGCCTTTTAACAAATATTCAATTCCTTTTTGGATAAGTATTTCTGTTTGTGTATCTACCGAAGATGTTGCTTCATCCAAAATAAAAATTTTAGGGTTTGAAAGTATTGCCCTTGCTATGGAAATCAACTGCTTCTCACCTGTAGAAAGCCTGTCTCCCCCTTCGCCGACATGGCTGTCATAACCCTTTTCCAATTTGTTGATTATGGTATCGACTGAAACAATTTTTGCGGCTTCCATTATTTCTTCATCTGTTGCATCTAATTTACCGTATCTTATGTTTTCCTTGATTGTTCCGGAAAACAAATGCGGGTCTTGCAGCACATATCCAATGTTCGAATGAAGCCAAAGCTGAGATCTTTCTCTGTAATCCTTGCCATCTATCAGTATTTCACCTTCAGTAGGCTCGAAAAATCTGCATGCAAGATTTACCAGAGTGCTTTTACCGGCACCCGTTTCACCTACAATTGCAACATTGGTACCTGCGGGAATATGAAGATTAAAATTTTGCAAAACCTCTTCATCTCCATCCGGATATTTAAAACTGACATTTTTAAATTCAATTTCCCCTATGATTTCTTCCCAGTTTTCCTTTTTTGGATTAATAGTGTCTCCGTAAATTTTCACTACTTCTTCACTATCTTTTATTAAGGGTTCCTTTTCCAATAAATCCGTTACTCTTTCAATATTAGCCTGCAGTGATATGACTTCTGCAAATGTTCTTGCCAACTGCTGAACAGGTTCAAATATGCTTATTGCATAAGAAAGAAAAGCAGACAGTGTTCCTATTTGAATAATTTTATCCATTGCCAATCTGCCTCCTTTTGCCAAGACCAATGCTGTCAAAACGGAGCCGAAAAATACTATTATGGGAATGTATAAGGCATTTAATCGCGCTAAATTAACAGCCGTCATCTTCATTTCACTGCTTATATTTTTGAATTGCACCAAGTTTTTGTCCTCTATTACCAATGTCTTGGAGGTTATTGCACCTATTATCCCTTCATTGAAACTTCCTGTCATTTTAGAATTGATTTTTCTTAATTTTCTGCTGGTTAATAAAATCTTATTTTGAAAATAAACAGTTATAACCGCCATTACAGGAATTACAATCGCAATAATAACAGTAAGTTGCACATTCAGCAAAAGCATTGCAATAAAGGCACCTGTTACATAAGCAAATGACCA
>DMWH01000029.1:0-392 GCA_003483345.1 Clostridiales bacterium
TATCGAATCAAAGGATATCAACGTTCTAATTTTTTCTTCTCTTTCAACATCTTTCGGACATTCTTCATGCCGCCAAAATCCTTGAACATTTCATTAAGCTTTTTATTCTCGATTTGCCTGGAATTTAATCCATCGTATTTAGCTTCTTTTTTTAGTTTTAAATAACTTTCAAATCTATCTCTTGACAGTAAGCCGTTACTTATGGCTTCTTGCACAGCACATTTTGGCTCATTAATATGCGTACAATCGCTAAACTTGCACTTAGCGGACAACTCATCAATATCGGCAAAAGTCTTTGTTAAATCAGCACTTTCAATACCTATTTCCCTCATTCCCGGAGTATCAATAACAACACCGCCGTCAGGTATAAGAAGCATCTCTCTTCTGGTCGT
>DMWH01000029.1:454-4458 GCA_003483345.1 Clostridiales bacterium
CTGCCAAGATATCTTTTAATCGGTAAATAACCATCCTCGCTCATGCTTGAAGTAACTATTACATCTGCTCCGATAGCAACAGTATCAAGCTCTGCCAATTTTTCAGAGATATTATCGCATAAATCGGATTTGGTAAGCACTATAACCGGACTTGCTCCGCTGTCCCATGCAATCCCTAAGTAGCGCTCAATTCTACGAATATTGAAATCATTATTAAGCGACATACAAATAAAAACAGTATCAATATTGGAAGCAACTATTTGCTCTTCATTTGATGTTCCTGCAGCTTTTCTGACAAAGGCACTTTTTCTTGTAAGGACATGATGAATTATTGCATTTCCATCTTTATCGTCATTTCTGTCAATCATAACGAAATCCCCTACAGCCGGATAATCAGATGTTGTTTTTGCATCAAAACGAAATTTCCCTGAAACCTCTGCTGTTAATATGCCATCTTCTGTTATAACCTTGTATAAACCTTTGTACTGAGAAGCTATTCTCCCAATATAAAGTCCTTCATATAAAGTAGACTCATTTTTGAACCTTTGGCTGAGTCCTATATTCTCCATATTTATTTTACTCAATTTTATTCCTCCTAATATTCATATTATGTTATGACTTTTTGGAGGTTTATACTTTATTATTTTGTATGCACCTCCCCATTTACTGCAATATCCGTTACTATCTTATTAAACATGAATACCAACTCCTTTCATCAATACGCTTCTCCCTTGTCAAAACAAATCTTACATCCTCGGCAAAATTCAAGATTGTAGTCACTTAAGAAAATGTATTCAAAATCAATTTCTTCATACTCTTTTAAATTCTGTTCAAATTCCCTCACTGCCTGATAAGTTGCTCCTTTTCTTGCGCTGCCTATAATTGCTGTTATTTTTTTCACAATATTCCCCCTGACAACAAATACTTTAGATTAAAACACTTTCTTATACCTATATGCATTATAACATATTCTTCCATAATCAAGAAGTTTTTTTTACCAACCGTTAACAACTGTATCTATACCTGTTTCTCTCCAAAACTTCTGCTTTATATCCAGCACTTCCTGCTTATTTGTGATGCCGTGCAATAATTCGACCCTCGCAGTTTTTGATGCATCACCAAAGGTTAAATAAACTCGCTCCGGATTAATCTCAATGGCTTTCAATTTTACGCCATATGCTCCGTGATAACCCCATTTGTAAATTTTGTTGCCTATAATAAGTCCAAAAGCAGACACCACAATTTCTTCGACCGCTAATTTTATTTCACTGTTTGATGTGGAGACGGTTGCTGATGGTATTTTAAAAATGCAGTTATCATAAATGAGCCTGGTATCGTACAGCAGTCGGTTTTGTTTAATTACATAAAGAAGAAGCACAATACTTATATTCCCAAATATAAACGCTGCCTCATAAATAAACTTCAAAGCAAACCATAGAGTCAACAAAGCAGCAATTACAAAAAATACAAGATAATAATTACGCATTTTATTAATAGACTTCACTTGTATCACACCCCTTTTATGTCTATTCTGCCCTGTAAAGAGTGTTATTTATGTCCGGTAAAGGCCCCCCATACCTTTTTTTGATTGTCATATGCATCAAATTTAAAGCTTACATTGTTATCGTCACCTGAGAAACTCATATCTCCAAGGGCATAATTGACCTTACCTGTTGCATAGCGATAAAAGTAGTTTCCATTCAAATATACCGAGCCTGAGTTTTCAAGATAGAAATCAGCATAACAACCGTCGGAAACCTCTTGTGTAACGGTAACCTTCAGCATCAAATCATCAATTGTTTTTCCTGTAGTTGTATTGTACATTGAAACAGTATAGCTCCCCCCTATATTTTTAGGATAATCTGATCTCGGATAAAGGTCAGCTAAATCAAGTTTGGATTCAGGCAAACTGAACTTTGCATTGAATCTCACCATAATATCTTCTTTGTCACCCGACTTCTTCACTATTTCCATCTTTCTCGGACTGCCGGCTAAAAGATGAGCCAATACTCGAAATTGGATTCTTGCTGCACCCTTTTCTGAAATTTTACTTTCCCATTTCTCCGGGTCTTCAATACTTGAAGGAAGCTCAGAAAATCTTATGACAGCCCCTGCAAAGTGCGACGGCTCATTTTCTGCCTTGCTGTCTTTTACTGATATAGTAACTATGGAATTCATTTTTTTCTGAAAATTAAATAATTCTTTACGCATTTCTGATTGCATGTTGATTTTGTTTTCTATTTGAATACGATTTAGTATATTCCCTACAACTCTTTCAATTGTCATTTGATAGTAGTTACTTATTTCTTTCTTAATACCATCGTTAAGTCCTCCTAATGAGCCTGATGACCATGCATTAGGGTTGGCATCTTTGCCATATTCGGCAATAGTAAGATCATCCTCCCAAAATTCATTAACATATCGCTTAATCTCATTAGAAATTGCCTCGCCGGTTTTCTCGGGGTCCTTGCCGTTCTCTACCATTGCTCTAATTAAATAAACCCATTCTGCAGTTTTTCTGCCATTTTCCTTATAATACAGATTATAAGCTCTTTCATACATATCGGTTCTTCCTTGTAATGCGGTAGAAATAAATTTATTTAATGCATAGTTTACAAGTCCGACCGAGAATAAACCTGCCGCCATAGAGGCAGTGCCGCTCAAGGATGCGATTTTATCCACGTTGAATCCTACTGCTGTATCAAACATCTTCCATACTGCGGCCGGTTTATCATCATTCATAAATGCATTCACAACCTCAATACCGGTCAATAAATATCCAAATTTTGTAACATTATCCTTCAATCCTTCACTAAAAGTGGGAACATATGAAGACAATCCGGACACAACATCCACCAGATTAGTTGTAATACTGCTATGAATAGAAACACTGTTTGAAATTAAATCAAAACAATCTTCATAGAAGGTATCAGGGTCTTCCATAGCATTTTCAAGCATTCTTATTGCCTCGTTTATATTAACTTCCGCCAATTCCAAATTGTAGGTGTAAGCAATCAGCGCATTTCGTGTATTCTCGTTTTCAACAGTAAATAGACCATAGGAAGATAAATGAGTGGTATATATAACAGCGCACTTTCTTTCCGCATCATATATAAACTCTACCGGCTCCCATTCTCCCTTTTCCAAATTGTAATAGGCGGCAAAAACCTCATCATCTGAAGCAGTAAAAGGAATTTCCAACGTCATGACACCTAAGGGTTCCTCACCGCTAACACTGAAATCATAAGCAGTGAGCATAATTTCCTCGTCTCCGCCTATAATCGGAGGCAAATCTTTTTTTAAAGCTATTTCTACATCAGTATCCTCTAGCACTGAGCCTTCCTCTATAGTAAATGAAACTCCATCATGAGAAACAGTCAAGTTTTCATCTGATACGGTACCTGTTATATGTTCAGGCAGCTGAACAGATGTATCAACAGGCTTTTCTTCGGCTTTACTGCAACCGGAAAAGCCGGCCATATTAAAAATTATTGAACTAATTAGTAGTAGAGATATTATCTTATTTTTCATTTTGTCCTCCTTTTTGTTATCCTTGGCATATAGTTTTTCCTCCTTTATAATGCATAAAGTTTTTTATATGAGAGTTTTGATACATCCTCTTATATTGGATATTTTAAGAGAGAAACCTTAATAAATCATCGTTCGAAAGGATGAATTTACAAAAAAACCTCATACATTAGTATGAGGAGGGGTTTTATTTATCAATATTTATATAAACTTATATTTTAGAACTGATTTGATTTTTGAGGATGGTGCTTATTAGCTCTGCTCGACTGCCTACATCATATTTTGAAAAAATGTTCCTTGCATGCGTCTTTACGGTGTTCTCGCTAATGAATAAAAGCTCGGCGATTTCCCTGTTAGTCTTACCTGATAGAATAAGCTGCAATACCTCCTCTTCGCGAGCTGTCAACGGATCCAGTGTTTTAACATATCGGATGATGTCCGTTTGCTGTGAACGGCTCATATTATCATAAACCGCA
>DMWH01000025.1:0-6990 GCA_003483345.1 Clostridiales bacterium
AGTTGTATTTTTATGTGCAAATCGTCTATAATTTGAATTAATGGTGTAATAACGATTATAAGCAGGTGAAAATATGGAATTAGTCAATGAACCTAAAACGAAGCGTGGAATGGAAACATTAGATAAAATATGTATGGCTGCTGAAGAATTATTCAGCGAAAAAGGTTATTATGATACCGGTATTACAGATATTGTTTCGAGAGCCGGTATTGCTCAAGGGACATTTTACATATATTTTAACGATAAAAAAAGTGTATTCGTTTATCTGATAAGAAAACTGGGCAGTGAATTGAAAGAAAGTATTAGAGCCAACATAAGAGTGAGCAAAGACAGGTACGATGAAGAGTATATGGGAATTAAAACATTCTTAAATTTTGTAGGTGAACACATTGGTCTTTTTAAAATCGTATGGCAGGCTCAATTTGTTGATCCTGAATTATTCAAAGAATATTATGAATCATTTTCAAAAGGATATGTCAAAAATATTAAAAAGGCGCAAACTAAAGGAGAAATGAATGATATTGACCCGGTTATTTTATCGTATTGTTTAATTGGTATTGCAAATTTTACAGCATTGAAGTTTATAGAATTCGACAACAAAAATAATTATGAAGAAGTAGTAGAAGAGGTAATGAAATTTATTAAGAATGGCGCTTTTGTTTGATAAAATCAGCATATTAAGATTTACTCCTAATATGCTGTTTTTTTTATTCCATAGATTTGATTCAAAAAAAAACTATTAATTGTCGAAAAGAAAACGTTGACAAACAAAAAAACTCATATTATAATGAACATGAAACATGACTCATGTGTCATATAATATAATAGGAGGTTAGCATATGGATTTATCAGGGAAGAAGACAGCCATTATTATGATAACTACAGCATTGTGGTTAATTATTACATTTTTAGGCTGGAATAATGCATATTTAGTTTCAATGTACTTAGGCGTAGTATTAATGTTGCTTTATATGATGCTTGGTACTGCCAAGCAAGGCAAGGTTTCTAAAAAATTATTTTTCTATTGTTTATTTCCATGGGCGATTTTATGGATAGTGAGCTTTTCTTTAGCAGATTACTATGCCAACTTGTTTGCCGGAGTTGTACCTACATTTACAGTGTTAGGTTTTCATCCTTCGTTTGCGGCAACTGTATTTGGATACTGGATTGGCGGAATGTTAACGTTGACATTAATGTATATGACATTTAAAGATGAGTGGATGTCTCAAGAATATTGGGATGATTTTACCAAAAAAATTAAAGAAATTGATAAAATTGAAGAGCCGGAAGAAGGAGGTGCACTCTAATGAGTACTATGACAAAAACCATAATAGTATCATTTTCATTTTTAATGATAATTGTATCCTTCCTTATAGGATGGTGGGCTAAAAAAAAGGTTACCACGTCTGAAGCATATTTTGGAAGCACAGGAATGTTTGGACCGTTTACAGTTGGATTGTCAAGTACGGCAGCAGTTGCAAGCGCCTTTGCATTAGTAGGTGTGCCCGGTTTGATGTATAGTACAGGCAATGCTATGTGTTTTTGGATGTTATCATCTGCTGCATTTGCGATGGCATACTTAATTCTCGGAAAAAAAGTAAGAGCTATGTCTGAAATAGGAAAGGTTGCAAGTCTAGGAGATTTAAGTGATTTAAGATATAATAATAACAAGGTTATCAAAATTACTATGTCTCTAACGTTATTTTTGGGTTGTGTTGCTTATTTAGCGGCCCAAATAAAAGCAGGCTCCGAATTGTTTGCACATTTAATGGGTTGGGATCCCTTGTTGACCGGCTTTGTTATATTTGGTGTATTGGCTTTATATATGGCAATCAGCGGAGAAGTAGGCGGATTGTTGACTCAAGCATTTCAAGGATTAGTAATGATAGTAGCAGGAGCTGTAATTATCGCAGCGTTTTTTAACATAACAGGCGGATTTGGAGAGGTTTTAAGAGTTACAGCCGAAGCGGAAGCAGTAACGGTTAATAATATTACAAAAGAATTTAGTCCTGACATGTTTAATGCCTGGGGAAGTATGCCAAGAGTAGTTGCAATGTCTTGGATGCTCATACCGATACTCGGTACTGTCGGACAACCACAGGTTATAACAAGAATGTACGCTTTAAAAGACCCTAAGGATATGCCTAAGATGGGTATGTATACAGCTTTGTCTCATACAATGGTGGGTTTGCTCACATTGGTAGTAGCAAATGGAGCATTGTACTTAGTAGCTACCGGAAAAATAGATCCACTGGTAAGCGGGGACAGAGCAATATATGCTTTAGCAGATTATTCCGGTGTTGTAGCTCAGTTATTTGTATATGCAGGAGTTTTAGCTGCAGCAATGTCATCTGCAAGCTTGTTTTTATCAATATGCTCAACAGTTGTTTCGAGAGATATTCCAAATGCTTTAGGGCTTAAGTTTGAGCCTAAAAAACAAGTTCAAATATCAAGAATTTCGATGCTTGTACTTGGAATTGCTTCAATAATATTTTCAATAACCCAGGGCGAAATGGTTGGTATTTTGGGAACATTTGGCTGGGGTACATTAATGTCTGCCACTTTCCCCGTATTTGTTATAGGTTTGTTATGGCGCAGAGCAAATGAAAAAGGCGTAATGTGCGGCTCGGTAGTTGGATTGGCATTAAATATAATTTCATTTGCCGGATTTAAATGGCCTGGCGCACTTCCTTGGTATTTCAATGTTGTGGCATTAAGTATAGCAGTAACTGTTTTTGTTTCATTAGTAACAAAAGAACAAGAGATAAATAAAAAATTGGAAGCTGTTATTGAATTATAAAATTTTGAGGCAGTATTTTGATTTCTTAGTACTGCCTCAAACCTAAATTATTTGGAGGTGCATGATGGAAAACAAAGGTTGGATAGGCAATTATTCATATTTTAGAGCGAGAATAAATGGAAACAGTGAAGCAGTATATGATTTAGATAATAATATTCGCTATACATATAATGATTTGGATGAAAGAGCTAATATCCTGGCAAATTATTTAAAAGAAAAGCTCGGTATAAAAGAAGGAGATAGAATAGCATTCATCTCTAGAAATAGAATTGAAATGATTGATGCCTATTATGCAACAGCAAAGTTAGGAGCGGTATTGATTCCTTACAATGTAAGGTTATCCTCCGTTGAATTTGAAAAACTATTAAATAATGAAACACCTAAAATTCTATTTTATGAAGTTGCATTTAAGGATTTAGTATCTCAATTTAGGAGCAAGGTTAATATAGAAAGCTATATTGTTCTTAATGATAAAGATAATTACGGCGAAGATATTCCATACAGTGACGTTATAAATTATGAGAATAAAAACATGATTTATTGCAGTACTCTTAAATTGGATGATATTCACTTAATAATACATACAGGAGGAACAACCGGACTTCCAAAGGGAGCAATGATTTCTCATCAATCATTGATGTTTAATTCCTTTAATGAAATATGCACCTGGGGGTTGAATTATCAGGACAGCGCTTTTATCATACTTCCCTTATATCACACAGGAGGATGGAATTTACTTACATTACCGTTATTGCACTGCGGAGGCAGAATCATAATTAATAAACAATTTGACCCAAGACTAACATTGGAAGTTATAGAAAAAGAGAAAACTACATTACTTTTTGGAGCTGCAACAATATTTAGAATGATTTCTGATTTACCTGAATTTGAAAAAGCTGATTTATCAAGCTTAAAATGGGTTATGGCAGGAGCTGCTCCTACACCAATCAATATAATGGAAAGATATTGGAATAAAGGACTGAAATTTATTTTAGGATACGGAATGACAGAAGCCGGCCCTAATAATTTGTCAAGTACGCCCCAGTTTATGACAGACCAGATGATTAGAGATAAATATGCATCAGTTGGAAAACCAATGTATATGACTATGGTTAAAGTGGTAGATGAAAAAGGTGAATCCGTAGGGGTAAATGAAGTAGGAGAATTGTTATGGAGCGGTCCGCAAATTTTCTCCGGATATTGGAATAATGAAATTGAAACAAATAAAACTCTTGCGGATGGATGGGTATATACAGGCGATATGGCAAAGGTTGATGAAGACGGGTATTACTATATAGTTGGAAGAAAGAAAAATATGTATATAAGCGGGGGAGAAAATGTATTTCCTCCGGAAGTAGAAAGTGCAATTTATGAGATACCCCAAGTACAAGAAGTATGTGTATTTGGCGTACCTGATGAGAAATGGGGGGAAGTCGGAAAGGCTGTAATATCTTTGAAAAAGGGTCAAAGTATTACCAAAGAAGAAATAATAAAAATTCTACGAAATAAGCTTGCAGGATATAAAATTCCAAAATATATTCAATTTATAGACGATATTCCGAAAAATAACGTCGGTAAAATTGTTGTATCTAAAATTATGGAGTTGTATGGAGAATGTAGAGACTAAGGAGGGTATTTATGAGCATCGTAGGAATCAGAAATATTGGTATATATATGCCTCCTAAAATAAAGGACAGTGCTAAAATATCAGAATTATCAGGAATACCTGAAGAAATAATAAAGGAAAAGTTTGGTATATTGCATGTACATGAAGCTAATGACGAAGAAACAGTGTCGTATATGGGGATTGAAGCATCAAAAAGGGCATTAGATGGTTTGGACCCAAAAAAGTTAGATTTAGTTGTTTATTGCGGAAGCGAATATAAGGATTATTACTTATTCAACTGTGCAGCAAAAATACAGCATGAATTGGGAGCAGTAAATGCTAACGCATTTGAAATTCATTCTTTATGTTCTGCAGGTGTATATTCTCTTAAAATACTCAAAAGCATGATGATTTGTGATGATAATTTAAATAATGTTTTGCTGGTTTCTTCATCAAAGGAATCACAAATAATAAATTACAAAAATCATAATTCTCGATTTATGTTTAATTTTGGAGATGGTGCCGCAGCTGTATTGCTTGAAAAAGGATTAAATAAAAACGTTATCTTAGAAACGCACATGATTAGTGACGGTCGATTTGCAGATGATGTTGCGGTATATGGAGTAGGCTGCAAAAATTTCAGTAAATATAAAGATATAAAATATGAAGATAAGTTCCTGGATGTTCCAAATTTTCGGGATATGAAGCAAAGGTTAGACCTTATAACTCAGGATAACTTTAATAATGTAATAGAAGAATCAATTAAAAAAAGCGGATATAAAAATGAAGATATAGACTTTATTGCACCTATATTTATGAAAAGATCCATTTTAACAAGCATACTGGAAAGGTATAATCTAACCGAGGAAAATTCATTTGTACTTGAAGAATATGGACATTGTCAGTCATCAGATGCATTTATTTCTTTAATGGAGGGGTTTAAAAGAGGAAGGCTGAAAGAAGGAGCTATAGCAGTTCTTTTAGGAGCAGGTACAGGATATACCTGGGCAGCAACTGTTGTAAGGTGGGGTAATAATGAAAGGAGCGTTATATGAAGATTTTAGGCATTTGTTCAAGTCCAAGATTAGAAGGAAACACATTTTATTATTTAAATACTGCATTGTCTGAAGCAGAGAAATTAGGTGCTGAAATTGAGCTTATAAAGCTTGCAGGCAAGAATATTTCAGGATGCAAAGCTTGTTACAGCTGTGTGAAAGCAAAGAGATGTGTTGTAGAAGATGATTTTCAAGAAATCTTTGACAAAATTGTAGACGCAGACGGTTTATTATTGGGATCACCTGTTTATCATTCCTGTATTACTCCGCAGCTAAAATGCGTCTTAGACAGAACGGGATTTTCAGGCAGATGGGCTAAGAATGAAATGAAGGATACCAAGACATCTTATGTTTGGAGTGGAAGTGTTTTATCCGGAAAAGTTGTGGCACCTGTAACCGTAGCAAGAAGAGCCGGGCAAAATTTTGCTTTCGCAGAAATATTGCTTTGGGCTGCAGCAAATGATTGTATTATTGCAGGCAACACTTATTGGAATGTTGGGGTTGCAGGCAAAGGCGGAGCTTTCAATGCACATGAGGATGAAGAAGGAATAGGCATTATGAAGAATTTGGCATTGAAAATGGTTCATATAATAAGTAAATTAAATGCATAGAGGTAAAAAATGAAGAGGTTAAAAGATAAAGTAGCAGTTGTTACGGGAGGCTCAAGAGGTATCGGCAGAAGTATTTGCGAATTGTTTGCTGATGAAGGAGCACATGTTATTGCATTGTATAAAACTAATTTTAATTATGAAAAGGCCAATGTTGAAGGTTATAAAGCTGATGTATGTTCAGACAGTGACATAGAAAAATTAAAAGAATTTATTTTAAACAAATATGGGAAGATAGATATTTTGGTTAATAATGCAGGGATTACAAGGGATGCTTTGATTGAAAAAATGACTGATGATATGTGGGAAGAGGTTATAAATGTTAATTTGAAGTCAGTGTTTAGAATAACAAAAGCTTTATATTCTTTTATGAAGGAAGCTGAATATGCTTCGATAATTAATATATCATCTATAGTCGGTGAATATGGCAATATCGGTCAATCAAATTATGCTGCATCAAAAGCCGGGATAATTGGGCTGACAAAGACATGGGCTAAGGAGTTTTCAAGAAAAGGAGAAAATATCAGAGTAAATGCAATTGCACCGGGTTTCATAAACACTGATATGATGGCTACGGTTCCTGAAAATGTTATAAATTCCATTAAAGAAAAAACAATGCTTAAAAGGCTTGGAGAGCCGGCTGAAATAGCAAATGCCGCACTGTTTCTTGCAAGTACAGAGTCTTCTTATATAACCGGTCATGTTTTATCGGTTAATGGAGGATTAAGATTATAAAATCAATAAAAAGGTAGGAAAAGGGAGTATTACTCCCTTTATTAATTTGACTAATTATGATACAATTAATATAATATGAATCCTAAAAGTTATAAAATTATATGACGGATGGGGATTGTAGGACTAGCCCAAAAATGATAAAAGACAGAAATTAAAGGTGTAAATGATGAATATTATACAAAAAGA
>DMWH01000025.1:7066-7793 GCA_003483345.1 Clostridiales bacterium
AATTATTTTGATTTTGATACCGATTACGAAACGATTAAGAATACATTGAATACGGATGAAATAATGGCGGAAGCTATAAAATTCGGTGAAGGTATAAGAATTTTAAACCAAGAAGAATGGGAAACAATGGTTTCGTTTATGATTTCAGCAAACAACAGAATTCCAATGATAAAAAAAGTAATTGAAAATTTAAGTGTCAGTTTTGGGGATTATATAGGTAATTATAGAGGGAAGGAATATTTCAGTTTCCCGACTGCAGAAAGATTATCGGCTGCACCTGTTGAAAGAATTCTTGAATGTAAGGCAGGCTTCAGAGCTCCAAGAATTAAGGAAGCAGCAACAAGGTTTTTATATGAAAAGGATAAAATTTATAATATTAAAAATATGAGCTATGATGAAGGACTGGCTTATCTTAAAACTTATAAAGGAATAGGGGACAAGGTTGCTAACTGCATATTATTATTTTCGATGAAACATTTTGACACATTTCCTGTTGATGTTTGGGTAAGAAGAGTAATGCAGACACTATATGTAAGTAAAGAAACTAAGGATGCAGATATAAGAAAGTTTGCAGAAAATAAATTCGGCAAATATTCAGGATTTGCTCAGCAATATCTTTTTTTCTACGCTCGCGAAAACGGGATTGGCAAGTAGTATGTCTTCAGTATTTAATGCAGCTTTTGCTGCATTTTTTGAATTATTAAAATAACCTATATTTTGTAAATTT
>DMWH01000271.1:0-195 GCA_003483345.1 Clostridiales bacterium
ATGCAAAAATATTAAATACATAGGTGTTTTGGCAACCGGTTATAATATTGTGGATATAGAAGCTGCCAAAGAAAGGGGAATTCCCGTTTCAAACATTCCCACTTATGGTACTGACGCCGTCGGACAGTTTGCAATAGCACTTTTATTGGAGATTTGCCATCATATAGGACACCACTCTCAAGCTGTAAGGGAAGG
>DMWH01000271.1:215-658 GCA_003483345.1 Clostridiales bacterium
CTTGGACGAATCGGTAAAACAACCGGCAAAATAGCCAAGGCATTGGGTATGAAGGTAATTGCATATGACGAATATCAAAATGATGAAGGAAGGCAAATTGTTGAATATGTAGATTTGGACAATCTTTTTAAATTGTCTGATGTTATATGCCTCCATTGCCCTTTGTTCCCATCAACACAAGGAATTATTAATAAAGATACAATTGCAAAGATGAAGGACGGAGTTATTATAATAAATAATTCAAGAGGTCAATTAATTGTTGAGCAGGACTTGGCAGATGCATTGAATTCAGGAAAGGTTTATGCAGCCGGGGTAGATGTGGTATCTACAGAGCCGATAAAATCCGACAATCCGCTTCTCAGTGCAAAAAATTGTATAATAACTCCGCATATTTCTTGGGCTCCAAAGGAAAGCCGCCAGCGCCTGATGGATATTGCAGTCGA
>DMWH01000271.1:752-12574 GCA_003483345.1 Clostridiales bacterium
AAAAATGGCATATTTTAAGATTAAGGGAGCAATACCTCCAATGATAACTCCTTTTAATGAAAACGATGAGGTTGATTTTGAAAAATTTGCAAAAAATATTCAGGATTGGAATAACTATGATTTAGCCGGCTATCTCGTTCTTGGCTCTAACAGTGAAACAGTATATTTAACAGAGGATGAAAAGCTTAAGTTAGTAGATCTCACAGTAAAATATAGGAAACCGGGTAAACTTGTGATTGCAGGAACAGGGATGGAATCAACAAGAGCCACCATCGATTTAACGAATAAGGCGGCTGATTTAGGTGCCGACTGTGCACTTCTTGTCACTCCATTTTATTATGGAGGGAAAATGAATGATGAAGCTTTGATTAATTATTATACCGATGTTGCCGATAATGTAAAAATTCCTCTAATGATTTACAATGTGACTAAGTTTACTCATATAAATATTTCTGCTCGTGCAGTAGGTGTCTTGTGCAAACATCCAAACATTATAGGAATGAAAGATAGTTCAGGCAATGTTCCACAGCTGATAGAATTCAAAAAAGCTGTCGGCAATGCTGAATTTAATTTGATGGTCGGTACTGCATCTATTTGGTACCCTGCTTTGACATTAGGTGTTGAGGCAGCAATTATGGCTCTAGCAAACTGCTGTCCGGGTGAATGCGTGGATGTTCAAAAAGAATTTGAGGCAGGCAATCCCGAAAAAGCAAGAGAAATTTATGAAAGAGTATTCCCGGTTAATGCAGCTGTTACAGGAACTTTTGGAATTGCCGGTTTAAAATATGCTTGCGATATATTAGGATTTAACGGCGGATATGTCAGGAAACCTTTATTACAGATAAAGGAAGATGATAAGGTTAAACTGGAAGCAATCTTAAAAGATGCAAATTTAATATAATTAAACTTCTTTAAAGAGTCTCTTTATATAACAAAGGTAAAAATAAAATATTAGTATAGGAGGATACTATGAAAAACAAGAAATTAGTAATGATTCCCGGTCCCACTCCCACAGTAAGGACTATTAATGACCAAATGGGGAGAGAAACAGTTGCATTTGGAGATCCTGTTTTTATTAAGGATTTTAGCGAATTAATAGCAGATTTAAAAGAAATGTGGAGAGTTGACGGAGAATGCTTTGTTGTGGCCGGAAGCGGTACAATGGCTATGGAAATGGCAGTTGCAAATGTTACAAAAAGAGATGATAATATATTGATAGTATCTAATGGATTTTTTGGTGACAGATTTATTGAAATCTGTAACAGGAAAGGACTTAATGTAGATGTATTGTCTGCTGAATGGGGAGATGTTGTTTCTCCCGAAGCTATCGAAGAAAAATTGAAAGAAAAAAATTATGCGGCAATTACAGTAACCCATGTGGATACTTCAACGGGTGCTCGGGCACCAATTGAAAAAATAGGTGAAGTTATAAAGAAATTCCCTGACACAGTATACATAGTTGACGGAGTTGCAGCTTCAGCGGGTGAAAGAGAATATGTTGATGATATGAATATTGATATCTTGTTTACAGGTTCTCAAAAGGCATTTGGAGTTGCACCGGGTTTAGCAATAGTATGGGCAGGAAAGAAAGCCCTTGCAAGAAGAAAATCCTTAGGAACTATTCCCGAATATTTCATCGATTTTGAAAAATGGATACCGATCATGAACGACCCGTCAAAATATTATGCTACTCCTGCCGTAAATATGGTTTGGGCTCTTAAAGAATCAGTAAGACTGATAAAAGAAGAAGGACTTGAGGAAAGATTTGAAAGACATGCAAAAGTATCCAATGCTTTCAACGATTCTTTAGAAGCAATGGGATTTAAGTTATTGGCAAAAAAAGAATACAGATGCAATACACTTTCAACAGTTTTGTATCCTGAAGGAATAAATGATGCAGAATTCAGAAAGGTACTGGCTGAAGAAGGCGCCGTGGTAGCAGGAGGACTTGCCGCATATGCAGGCAAAATGTTTAGAATAGGACATATGGGTAATATTGATGACCACACGGTTTATTCAGCAATTGCAGCTATTGAAAGAACATTGATTAGATTAGGACACAAGTATGAAGTAGGAATAGGTTTAAAAACATTGCTTGAAAAAATGTAATTAATATATAAAGCAGCTATTGATTAGCTGCTTTATTTTTGTAAATAATAAAAAAATACTCATTACCGATTACAGTTTACACATAATAGCAGTAATTGAATATTTGGCGAAACAGTAACAAACAATAAATATTAAATACCATATAATTAAGCTAAATGTATGGACAAAAAACTTAAAGTTCGTTATAATTATATTTAATAGGTACTATTAAATTTATATATAACAATATATTAATAGGAGGGTTTTATAAATGAATAAACCAGTATTGTCAGCACATTTTGAATCAAGAGTACCTTCAGATGTTAGATTGTCACAAATGAAGTTTGCAGAGCGTAAGAATAAACCTGAAGCTGTAATCAATGTAGGAATCGGTAATGTTTCATTGCCGACAAATCCGGCTATGCAAAAAAGAATGTTTAACTTAGATGCTCCTGAAAGCCCGTTTAATAAGGGTGTAATCAGATACACCGCTACCAACGGATTTGCAGAAACACAGGATGCATTTAAAAACATTTTAAAATGCCAAGGATTTGACACCGGTAAATTGAGCGTTATAGTTACAGACGGCGGTTCAACCGGAATGGAATTATTAATAATAGGTGTTTGCGGACCTGCAGGCACTGATGAAAAACCACTGATGATGATTGACCCTGCATATACAAACTACATATCTTTTGCTGAAAGATTAGGTCGTAAGACTATTACTGTTAAACGACATTTAAATGAAGATGGAAATTTCAGTCTTCCGGAAATCGATAAAATAGAAGAAACAATAAAGACTTACAATCCTGGCGCATTGCTGGTTGTACCTTATGACAACCCCACAGGGCAGTTTTATGACAAAGAAACATTAATTTCACTTGCAGAGCTATGCGTTAAATATAATATGTGGATGGCAAGTGATGAAGCTTATCGAGAATTATTCTATGTTGACGGAAGCGAATTAGTAAGTATTTGGGGAATTACAGACAAGGATGTACCGGGTATTGAAGGAAGAAGAATAAGCATTGAAACTGCATCAAAAGTATGGAATGCATGCGGGTTAAGAATAGGTGCAGTTATCACCGACAGCCCTGAATTCGGTAATCGCTGTGCAGCGGAATATACGGCAAACCTCTGTGCAAATGCAATCGGACAGTATATATTCGGAGCATTGGCTCATGAAACAAAAGAGCAAATAGCAGATTGGTGCAAAGACCTTCGTAATTACTATGGCGATATGATAAAAAGTGTAACGGCAGAGTTCAAAAAGTTAGAGCCGCGTTTGATTGTTTCAAATCCGGATGCATCAATTTATACAGTCGTAGATGTTAGAAATGTTGTAAAACCGGGATTTGATTCAATTGAATTCTGCCTGTACACTGCAGGAGAAGGTGTTGTAGACTTAGACGGTGTTCAAACAACTTTATTGGTTGCACCTATGAAGGGATTCTATGATATTAAAAAAGGTGAATTCAACCCGGGAAGCACTCAATTCCGTTTGTCATATGTTGAAACTCCCGAAAATATGATGAAAGTTCCAAAGCTGTTTGTAGAGCTTTTGAAACAATACGAAGCAAGCAGATAAAATGACAATGTGATATACCTTAATCAGTAAGAGCTGACTTATTAGTCAGCCCTTATTTTTGTTATTATATATGGATAATTTACTGCTTTTATTACGGACTTTTTGGCTATGTCAGCTAAATCGGCTCTTTCATTTTTTGTTTCAGGTATAAATGTCACATCATCATAAATATTCAAGTCTAAATTCTTATCATTAATAACCAGGGTTTCAAAGAAAGTTAATCCTGCAATATATTTTCCTATACCATTTTCTAAATGATAGCCGTCATTGGTGAGCTGGTTACCAATTGAATTGAGGTGTTCGTTTGTCCGAGCATTTTGTATTGCCGTACCGCATGGAATTATTATATCAATTTCTGTTTCCTCAATTGCTCGTTTGTAGGATTCTGTAATGCAGCGGTACATATTGAATTGGCTATAGTTATAATAGGCAAATCCTTTATTGCTGCTTCTTGTTGAATAAGCCCAAGTCATATTTAGAGCAAATTTAACATCAGGATTTTTTGAAATTGATTTAACATAATTAATCAAATTATTCAAGTAAGGCTGATAAGTATCGTATAATCCCGAATTTTCCGAAGATTGTTGAAATGTTATGTAATCCCAGTCTTCATCTAGCAGCACTTCTTTCATTGTTTTGTTTTTTTCTTCTACCATTTCTGAAGATGTCCACTTTTGATAGGAATACGCCTTAAGATTTTCCTTAGCATTCTTATCGTGTCTTTCCAAAGAGCTGCCGCTGTGGTACAAGTTACCGATTATTACATTAACACCTGCGGACTGTGCTATATCATACAAATAATAAACACAATCTTGTGAAAAAGAATTGCCGATAGACAGAATTTTTATTACTTCGGGACATTTTACATGAGGAGTTGCCATTAACATTAGAGCTAATATTAAAGATATCGTCTTATTAATCATTATGTCACCACCAAAATTAGTATAATACAAAATTAGACAAAATCCAACTCTAAAAATGAAAATCATAAACTAAGTATTAAATTATAATAAGCTTTAATATATAATTTGCAAAATAAGATTTACATAATTTAAATTATGTTAACAAGAATTTTGGGGACGGTATTTTTCGTTCTTGAGAATTATATGTTTTAATAATCTTTAGTAAACTTTAGAGACGGTATTTTTGATTAAATTAATCATATCCGTCTCTTTTTTTGTTAAAACCCTAAAAACTTCCCTAAAAATATCAGTCATAAATTAATGATATCTTCACATATATATGATTAAGATATTAAGTAATTAATTTAATTTTAGTCTTTTCTCTTAGAAGGTAAGAGGGGTACCTTTATGATTAAAAGATACATTAAAATTTTATTGACAACCCTATTTTTAGTAACAATATTACTTGTAATTATCAAGGAATTTAAAAAAAGCGTTCATGAAATAAGAGGAGAATATACAAAAAAACAAAGTGTAAACAGTAGTATTAATGGACAAAAACCCGTATACAACACACCTGATATAGAGCTGCATGAAATTGATGAGAATAAACATAGTTGGATAGCCATTGATAGAAAAGACAGTTATAACAATGAGCTGCAATTATACAGCAGAGATAATGTAATTTTTGACGAAGACAGCATTGTAATTATATCAAAAAAAGAAATTATAGATGATAAGATATACACTTCAGGACTGGTGGAAAGTACTGAAGCATTCAAATATGGATATTTTGAGTTTGAAATTGAGATATCTAAGGGAAAAGGGCTGTTCCCGGCTATATGGCTTTTGCCCATAAGCGGAGGTCCGCTGCCTGAAATAGATATATTTGAAATGATAGGAAGTGAGCCAAATAAATTTTATGGAGTAGTTCATTTTGAAGAAAACAACATGCGAGGGAGGGACTATTTTGAACATATGGTTTCAGAAAAAGAACAATATACTGTTGCCTTAAAGTGGGACGCTGAGTTTTTAACCTGGTATATAGATGAGCAGCAAATATACACTACAACCAAGGGAGTGCCTCATGAATATATGTATATAATTATAAATCAAGCTGTTGGAGGAAATTGGCCGGGAAGTCCTGATGACAACACTATATTTCCTAACCATTTCAAGATTCTTTCTACCAATATAAATCCGACATTTAGAGAAGGAAGGGATTTATAAGTGTTCTTTTATGCAGTTCTTTTTTTAAGCACATTTTTCTCGATATATCATTTAATCAGTTCTTTAAGGTTCAAAGATAGACGAACTCTTTACCAAGTTCCACAAAAAGGAATGTCTATTTTAGTTCCCTGCTATAATGAAGCTTTAATAATCAGATATACGATCCAAGGGTTGTTAAATATTGATTATGATAACTTCGAGGTAATATTTATTAATGATGGTTCTTTAGATAATACATTTGAAATCTTGAATGAAATTTTAGATTTACAAGTTTTAGAAGCTGAACCTATATCTTTATGGACAGACCAGATGAAGGGTATATATAAATCTAATAAGTATTCATTTATATATGTGATTGATAAATATAACGGAGGGAAGGCAAGCAGTTTAAATACCGGAATTTTATTTTCTAAATACGAACTGATAGTAACCATGGATGGAGATTGTATCCTTGAGAAAAATGCTTTAGATAGCATGAATAAAATATTTGAAGATGAAGATATAATTGCATCAGGCGGAGTAGTTCAGATTATGCAAATGTTTAAATTAGATGAAAGACAAAAACCGATTGTTTTAATTCAAGCATTAGATTATATAAAAGGCTTTTATATTTACAAAGCCTCTCTTGCATATAATGATGCTTTAAGTATAATTTCAGGAGCTTTTGGTGTTTTCAGAAGAAAGGTTTTGATGGAAGTAGGCGGGTATAGATCAGGCTTAGGTGAGGATATTGATATAACCATACGATTTCAGGAATATGCAAAGGCTCATAATAAAAAACTGGTTTTTAATAAAAGTGCCACCTGTTATACAGAATGTCCTGAAAGTTTGAAAGGATTAATTAATCAGCGAGTACGCTGGCAAAAAGGATTCATTGATGCAATTATAAACAACCATAATTTCTTGTTTAGAAATGTATTTAACAATAGTTTATGCTTCCTAATGATTATAGATGCCCTGTTGAGTAATTCGTTTGCTACTATTGTATTTGTGATTAATTGTATTTTGATATTTATGAAGATAATTTATGGCTATCCTTTGTATATGTTCGCTTATTTCTTAACCACAATAGCTTATAATTTTATAGCATCCATCATAGCTATTAAGGGAGCTAAAAATAATATACCAAAGGTAAGGACTCTGCCCCTTTATTTTATGATTGTCCTTGATATGTTCTTTTTTCAGCTTTTGAGAATTTACTTTTTTATAAAGGGAGCTGTTACTTACTATTTTGACAATGAGTATTGGCATAAGGTCGATAGAACTAATAATATTTATATAGTGTAATCAGACAGGTGATAAAATGGACGAGCAAACTCAGAAATACAGACATGAAATTAAGTTTTATATTAATAAGAGACAGGCAGCTGAATTAAGACTTTTTTTAACAAAAAATATGCGATTGGATACTAATACAGATGAAACGGGTTCCTATTGGATTAGAAGCTTATACTTTGATACTGTCGAAAACAAGGATTATTATGAGAAGACAATAGGATGCAATATCAGAAAAAAGATAAGGCTTCGAATTTATGATATATCAACAAAAATTGTGAAGCTTGAATTAAAAAATAAATTTGACAGCTATGTTTTAAAGGAGACAGTTACCATATCTAAGGAAGATGCATGTAAGCTAATAAAAGGTGATTGTAATTTCTTAATAAACTGTAACCATAAGACTGCTAATAAGATATTTGGCTTTATGCATCGTGATATTTACAGACCAAAGGTTATTATAGATTATGAGAGAGAAGCTTATGTTTATGAAATACAAAATATCAGGGTTACCTTGGATAAAAATTTACGCACTTCTTGGAACTGCCGGGATTTATTTAAAAAAGATTTGTGTATGGTGCCTTTGATTAATGAGGACATTTATGTATTAGAAATAAAATATGATCATATTATACCTGTTTTTTTGCGAAGAATATTGTCTAATTTCATTATGCAAAAATCCCAAATAAGCAAGTATTGTTTGGGAAGAGAAATGTTAAGTTTATAGGGAGAAATTGAATGGATAAATTTATAGACAAATTAATGAATAAAGAAATACTATTTAATATAATGGGAGGTATCGACTCATTTAGTATAGAAACAATTGTTTTTAATATTGTAATGGCAACGCTCTTAGGTTTATTTATTTATTTTGTCTACAGTAAAACTTTTTCCGGTGTCATATATTCTCAGAGTTTTAATATTACCCTCATTATGGTATGTGTAATTATAGCAATTATTATGATGTTAATCGGAAAAAATATCGCGCTTTCCTTAGGCTTAGTAGGGTCGCTTTCTATTATTCGTTTCCGTACTGTAATTAAAGATCCTAAAGACATGGGGTTTTTGTTTTGGGCAATTGCTGCAGGGTTAGCTGCAGGAACAGGAGAGTTAATGATTGCCATTATTGGAAGCATTGTTATTGCATTAGTGCTATTAATTTTTAAAAGGGTTATATACATAGATTATTGCTATTTAATTGTAATAAGAGGAAATAATATTGAATCTGCAAAAATAGCGGATATATTCAATGAGTATAAAATTCCGTTTAAGCTACGTATGAAAACCACCAACAGTACTTTTGTTGAGATTACTTTTGAAATTACTTTAAAGTCTGTAAAGGAAGATTTTTTAATCAAAACTATTAGAGCAATTGAAGGTATTGAAGAAGTGCATATTGTGTCTTATGACGGGGAAGTAACCGGATAATCAAGAGAAGGTGATAGCTGTGTCTTGGAAAATAAGGACTGTTTTTGTTGTTATATCTATAGGGGTGGTATTGTTTCTTGGCCAAAAAAGAAACTTGATAGCAGGACTTAATCAAGAATATGTAGACTACCCCATATATATAAATGAAGTGATGACAAATAACCGCAGCAGTATCAGAGATGATGATGGTGATTTTGAGGATTGGATTGAGATTTATAATTCCGGAGATACAGCAGTTAATTTACAAGGCTTTGGATTATCCAATAACCATAGACAGCCCTTTTTATGGACGTTTCCCAATAAGGTAATAGAACCGAAATCATTTTGTGTAATATGGATATCCGGTAAAAATAAAACTGAGCCTGACTCTGCATTACATGCAAATTTTAAATTCAAGAATAAGGATAAAGCAATAATACTTACAGCTCCCAATATGTACTGGAAAGATATTTTTCTGCTTGAACNNTATACGGATTTGACGAAGGGACTCCCGGTAAAGTCAATGAAATGGAATGCTTAACAGAAGGACCAAATACAAAAAGATTAAGTCCGCCTTCTTTTTCGCACAGCGGTGGATTTTACTCACAGGAATTTTGCTTATCTTTAAGCACCTATGACAGCGAAGCTGAAATTTACTATACCATGGATGGCACTATTCCAACAAAGAGGTCAACTCGCTATACAAAACCAATAATAATTCAGGAGAAGATTAATAAGGCTACGGTAATTCGAGCCAGGTCATACAGAAAAGGATATCCTAAAAGTGATGTTATTACAAACAGTTACTTTGTTGAAAAAAATATATATAGAAATTACAATATTCCGGTTATCTCCTTAGTAACAGACCCGGAGAATTTATTTGATTACGAAAGAGGCATTTATGTACCCGGAAAGATTTTTGATGAATGGAGGATAGAAAATCCTGACAGTGAAATAACCGGAGCTACACCTGCCAATTATAATCAAAGGGGAAAGAATTGGGAAAGAGAAGCAAGTATTGAACTTTTTGAAACAAATGGTGCAGTAGGCTTAAAACAAAACATAGGCATTAGAATTCATGGAGGATACTCAAGGGCTGGTGACTTGAAAACAATATCACTAAGGCCTCGTAAAGCTTATGATGATAAAGGTTATTTTACCTATGATTTTTTTGATGGAAAAGCAAAAAATTTTGTAAATAACAGAGAAATAAACCAATTTTCTTGTATTTTGCTAAGGGCGTCAGCCACAGACAGAAAACATTCTTTATTTCGAGATGCCTTTATTCAAAGCTTAGTTCAGGATTCCAACACTTTAAATACCCAGAGTTCAAAGCCTTGTATATTATATATAAATGGAGAATACTATGGAATTCATAATATCAGAGAAATATATGATAAAAACTATATAAGTAATTATTATCATATCAACACAGAAGATATAGTTATTGTAAATAATCCCACAGGTATTGCAGGAGTTGAAATTCAAGAAGGATATGCGGGAGATGAGATGCATTATAACCATATGATTAAATATATTGAAGAACATGGCGCAAAGAGTCAGAAGGACTATGAATATATAAAAACTAAAATGGATGTTGATAATTTTATTGAATATAATATTTTACAAATTTATTGCGATAATAGAGACTGGCCGGGCAATAATGTTCGCATATGGCGTAAAAGAACACAAGCTTATGAGCCCAACTCACTCTATGGTCATGATGGACGATGGAGATGGCTTGTATTTGATTTAGATTATGGATTTGGATTATTCAAAGGTGAAAGCGCTGTTCAAAACAATTCTCTTGAAATGGCAACACAAGCGGATGGACCCTACTATCCTAATCCACCCTGGTCAACTTTTTTGTTGAGGTCCTTACTTGAAAATGAAAGCTTTAAGAATCAGTTTATCAATACATTTGCAGACAGATTAAACACTATTTATAAACCGGATGTTGTAATAAACAGAATTGAAGCTATGGAAGAAATTTATTATCCCAATATAGCAAATCATATAGCAAGATGGAAGCTTCATAATAATAAGGTTGAAAATTGGAGTAATGAGATTGAAGTTATGAAGAAATTCGCAAGGTATAGACCTCAACACATTTATCAACACATAATAAATTACTTTGGTTTAACCGGTACAGCTTCAATTAAAGTTGATATGAATGAGGGAGGAGCAATAAAGATTAATTCGGTAAATATTTTAGATAAAGATACCCTATGGGAGGGTACTTACTTTACAGATATTCCAATAAAGGTTCAAGCTATACCATCTCCCGGTTTTGTATTCGCAGGCTGGGAAGGCGTAGTTCAGTCAGAAGAAGATACTGTTGTAATTAATTTAAAACAAAACTCATATTTGAAAGCACATTTTAAAGAAATATAAAATTGCTATAATAGAGCGGAGGGTAGAAAATTAAGATAAAAATAAAAATCATCCTATTATCTTTTATCATTACTGCACTAATATATCCAAGAACAATTATATTTTTGATAAACAGCGGCAAAGATTTTTGCGTAGCAATGAATCTTAAAAATTACAACATACAAAACAATAATACTGCCATTGATAGAGACAAAACTAAAATAGTTTTTATGTTTGATGATGGGTGGAGGAGTGTATATTCTGAAGCTTATAGTTTAATGAAAGAATACAGTTATAAGGGGAGCGTGTCCATTATTCCTTCATTAATTGTTGAAGATGAATATATGTCTTACAAAGAACTTGCAGAATTATATTTAGAAGGTTGGGATTTATTAAATCATTCTTATTCACACAGGGCAGATGCATATAACAATACTGACGAACTTCTTTCAGACTTTGATAAATCAAGGCGGTGGATGGACAACAGATATTTTGGAAAATGCAGTGATATGGTTGTCATGCCGCATGGAGAAATTAACCCATACCTTATAAGGCAACTGAAAAATGCAGGGTACAGAAGTGTCAGAACATCGGATAATATAATTGTATTAGATAGTTTCAATTACTACTATTATCCCATTACCTCAATAAATCCCGTAACAAATATTTCAGCAAATGAAGTTACAGCTCAGCTTAAACAAGGAATTAATGAATTAAAAACATTTGTATTAATATTTCATAAAATCGGATATGAAGATGATGAATTTGGTATGACCTACAACAAGGATATGCTAAAACAGATTATTATGTTTATTGACCGGCATAGTGATAAATTTCAGGTATTGACCTATTCTCAATTAGATTTTAATAAATAGTCAAAATAAAAATGAAGAAACTATAGAAGTGCCGCTTAGATGCCGGTGCTTCTTTTAAATTTAAACTAAATATTGAATTATCAT
>DMWH01000224.1 GCA_003483345.1 Clostridiales bacterium
TTGGCAGGTATTCCTGCGGCAACAGAAAAAGGAGGTATTATCTGGTTGTTGGTAACTACCGCACCTGCAGCAATAATGCTTCCCCTTCCTACGACAGCACCATCCATAATAATTGCACCCATACCTATTAAGCAGTGGTCTTCAATTTTACAGGCATGAACTGTCGCATTGTGCCCGATTGTTACGTAATCTCCAATTATTGCAGGATAATCGTCAGCAACATGTACAACGCTGTTATCTTGAATATTTGTATATCTGCCTATTTCTATATAGTTTACATCTCCTCTTACAACCGTGTTAAACCAAATACTTGAATATTCTTTTATTGTTACCTTGCCGATTATATGAGCACCATCGGCAATATATGTTTTTTCGTCTATTATTGGCTTAATACCTTCAAATTCTTTTATCATTATTTCCTCCCGTACAGGACAATCTTCTATATTCTTTCAAAGGAATTACCTTCATAGATGTCCCTCGTATATTTATTCAAACCAAATCTTAATTTCTCTTTCTGCGCTTTCCTTGGAGTCTGAGCCATGTACTGAATTTTCCTGTTTTGATAAAGCAAATTTTCCCCTGATGGAATCCGGCTCAGCGTTTTTAGGATCAGTTGCTCCGTTAATCTTTCTAACCCTATCAATTACATTTATTCCTTCAATAATCAGTGCACACACATTTCCCCTGATTATATAAGAAATAAGTTCATTGAAAAACGGTTTGTCCTTGTGCTCATAATAATGTTTTTCTGCAATTTCAACAGACGGCTTAACCATTTTCATATCAGTTATAATAAAATTCTTTTCATAAACAGAAATTATTTCACCCATAAGTTTTCTTTCAATTGCATCCGGTTTTATAAGCACCAATGTTCTTTCTTTCCCTAAAAAATTTGATATTTTTGTAAGCAGCTCATCAATATTATTAACATCAAGTGACAGGGTTTCAATAGGACACATTCCTGATTTATCACGATTTCTTATGTAAGGAACTAATTTTTGGTATTCATATACAATAGAAGTGTTTTTCAAAATATCCACAGCATTTTGAGAAATAAGGTTAGTGCTTAGTTCTTTAATATCAGCCTGTTTATAAATCATTGCAGCTGCCTTACCGACAACTTTATCAGCCGCACTTGAGCCTTTAAGTTCGTCTTTGAGTTCATTAAAAGCTTCATAAACAGGTTTAATTCCCTTATCTTCACTTGAAAAAATTACTTTTCCATCCTTGACAATTGCTATTGCTTTGTTCTCATTATTCAATATTTTTTTTGCTAATTCGATGTCTTTCATAAATACTCCGATTGAAATTGTGATTAATTGATTTATTCATTTTAGTATAATACACTAATTTACGATTTGCAATAATAAAAAGGGCACGAATCCTTAGTTAAGAATAGTAACAAATAAATCCAAAATATTTGTTTTAAATATTTTGGATTTATTTTTGTTATTGTTCTGATATCCTTGGGGCAATTGCCATATAATCCCGCAACTTAATAGCTTTGGGTTTCATATTTAAGTAATTAATGACTTAACCTCTAGAATATGCTTTCAATATTTTCATTAAGTATATCAGTTATAAACATATGACCGGGTGCATGAGTTATAACTATTTCAGGTTTAGCATTCTCGATAGCAGCCTGCGGTGTAACTCCACATGCCCAAAATACCGGTATTTCCCCTTCTTTTATTATAACTGCATCGCCATAATCAGGTTTATTGATATCCTTAATTCCTATTTCAGCAGGGTCGCCGTGATGTATCGGAGCACCATGAACATGTGGGAATTTCCCTGTTATTTCATATGCTTTATCTACATCCTCGGGCTTCATGGGTCTCATGCTTACAACATATGGTCCATTAAATATTCCTGCCGGTTTAGCCTCTATATTTGTTTTATACATGGGAACATTACGACCCATTGTAATATGTCTGATTTCAATTCCTTCCCTTATCATTGCTTCTTCAAATGAAAAACTGCAGCCGATAAGGAAACAAACAAAATCATCTCCCCAATATTTTTCTGCATTTAACACTTCATCTACTCTTACTCCGTCTTTATATATAAAATATTTTGGAATATCTGTAATGATGTTCGCCTTATCTGCAACCTTTTTTGTAGTGAAACTTCCGGGTTCTGTTATTTCAAGTATTGGACATGGTTTAGGATTATACTCCGCAAATAATTTAAAATCATCTGCATATTTTTTAGGTAATATTACCAAATTTGCTTGAGCATATCCACCGCACATACCGGATGTCGGTTCTTGAATTTTTTCTTCTCTTATTAATTGTCTTACTTCTTTTGGAGAAAAATCATGATATTTATTAGCCATTTATCTTATCCTTTCTATAATAATATTGATAGTATTATCTTAGAACTATCTTGTACATTTTATTGTATCTACCAATCTTTCGACCTTTTATAGGCATTTTCCATCAACTTGTTTCTCTCCACAATAACTTTATTGTATTTTCCTAAGCAAATTCTTCCGTTTGAATCTGCACCTACAATATCAAGAAGTATCTTATTGCCATCTACTTTTTCCACCGTAAGTATCAATGTTATTGTATCACCGACCAATGTTGGATTTATATGAGAAAGTTCTAATTTATTCCCTACAGTCAGATATTGCTGCGGAATTAAACTATCAAGCATATTGCAAGAAGCTTCAACGATCATAGACAAAAGAGCCGGAGTTGAAACAAGGTTTTCTATTGAAGATGTATTTGAAACATATGCATCAGAAGCAGTAGTCTGCTTTTGATATGTTATTGAAAGACCTTCGGTAATTTTATTTTTTATAATGTCCACCTCCATATATTATTTTTTGCTCAATCGTATGTTAGTATTTATTGAATCTCTTGAACATCTACCACGTAATTTACACCGTTTATCACTATATTCATTTTTCTTACAGTCCCAATGTTCACATATTCTGCTTTTTCAACAGGTGCCTCAATTACTCTTTGTGAATTTGCTATTTGCTCTTTAATCACAGAGAGTTTTTCTTCATACTCCTTATATAATTTATGGGCTTCTTCCAATGTTATTTTTTCAAAAACTACTTGACTGCCTTCGCCCATTTGAGCAAGCATTGGTAAGTCGGTTGATATAACCGTAGCAATTTTTGTATAACCGCCTGCTGTTTGTCTGTCTGCCATCAGTATAATAGGAAGTCCGTTAGCAGGCACCTGCACNNGAGCCGAATAAAGCACCGTCGGAAATTATGTCGGCTTTTTCTATATGCTTAATAGTTTTTCCGTCAAGCCTGTATCCCATTCTATCTGCTTCTTTGGTAATTTTATAGCCTTCAGAACTTAAAAAAGTATTTATACCTTCTTCAGTAAAATAATCATCCTGGGGACCTAATACCACTCTTACATTACCTTTTCTTTTGAATTCCGGTATATATTTCGGATCCATGTATTTTCCATACACTATTTTGTCGGATACTATAATTTCCAACTCATCATCATTCATCAATTTTCTGCCTTTAAAGCCGCCGATGCCTGTTTTTAAGTAAGTTGATTTGCTGTTGTTTAATAGAGGTACTTCAATTGAACCGCTGAAAGCTATATAGGCTCTGAGACCGCTTGTTACTACTCCGAGAGATAATATGTCACCCTTTGTAACCTTATAACTTTCCCACATTGAAATTTCTTTACCGTTTAATGTAGGTTTCATGTTTGCACCTGTTACTGCAAATGACATATCGCAGTCAAATTCCAATTCCGGTCCTAATAAAGTAGCTTCCAATACAGCCTCGCCCTCATTATTTCCAACCAAGAAATTAGCAACTCTATATGAAAAATTGTCCATAACACCTGCAACAGGCATTCCGAATTTTTGATAACCAATACGTCCTAAATCTTGAACCGTAGTTAAAAATCCGCCTTTCTTAACTTTTATACTATTCACGCAGGTCACCACCTTCGGAAATTATTACTTTTACTTCATACGTACCTTCTTCTACTTGCTTTTTAATTTTCAAGTATTCTTCCTCACTTACTGATACATATCTTACATAATCGCCTGCACTAAGCATAACCGGAGGCTCTTTATCAGGATCATATAACTTTAACGGAGTCCTTCCAATAAGCTGCCATCCGCCCGGTGTTTCCGACGGATACATTCCTGTTTG
>DMWH01000186.1 GCA_003483345.1 Clostridiales bacterium
ATTTTGCTATCCCCCCTACAGCAGACCCAGGATGGTTTCCCTCTATTTCTTCTATAACGTCTTCTAGCATAGCTGCATACCTCAATGCATCGCTACGACGCATACTGCCTTTACCCTTTTTTTCAATCTCAAAAAGTTTTCCCTGCAAATCCAAAATAGCGAAGCGTAGATTATCTTCGTCAAAACCCTCATCCTCATCTTCGGGCAAATTAAGATATTTTCTTATTTCACTGTCAGCAATTCGCCAAGCTCTTCCAAACTTTTCTCCTTTTAATTTTCCTGCTCTTAACCAATCCTTTAAAGTTTTTTCACTTAAATCGAACTCTTCTGCCGCCTCTTTTGCTGAATAATATTTTCCCATAATATTAAGCCCCTTTCTATATGTGGAATCACTTACCTTTATCATACCTTTATTGTACCTAATCGCGCCTATTATGTCAATATGGTACGATGATTTTATTTAACGGCACTTTATCGTACCATTAATGTGTTTTTAAACATAAAATAAGAGCACCGTATTTTGCGGTGCTCTTATTTTATGCCATCTAATTGTTTTATCCTGATTAGTATATAATTTTCTTCTACTGATTATGAAGCCCCACAACCAAATCCAAAATTTTACCGATATCATTATAGTACTTATAGTTAAGTTTTGCTTTAAAAGAATGATTGTATTTTTTCATCTCATATTCAAGTCTAAATCTATCAGCATTTTGAATTGTAAGACAAACAAACCTTGTAGGGCTTATATATAGAATTTCTTGACCACGATACAAAATATATCTTCCGTTGGGGCTGTCAGAAGCTACTGCTACCTCAAAGAGATCACAATCTTTTCTTTCTTTAATATACTGTAAAGCCTGCTCCAATACATCCATTATCTCCGCCACCTTTCAAAATTTATTTAATATAAAAATGAAAAACAAATTGAATTATGATTTCAAGTTATTCAGTTCTAATACTAAAACACTATAAATTTTATCAAATCTATCTTTTAATATACTTTCATATAATTCACTCTCTTTAATAGTATTGTTTTTATATATTTCTATATCTTGATCTGGAATACAGTGACCAAATTGAGCAACTTTCGAGACATATTGAAAATAATCTTCCGGTTTCAAATCACTTATGTCAGAATTCGACTTAGATGAAATATATGTTCTGTTTAATGGGCTATTTAGAATATGCTTGCTATTTTTTCTAATGTCTTTCGACGATTGCCCTATTTTAGTTGCATTTCTTAAGGGGAAAATATGATGGTCATTTAATTTTAATATTTCAATGCGGCCATTAAAATCGCAACTTTCTTGAGCTCCGACTTTCCAAGCCGATAAATCTATCTTTTCATAAATAAAATCTTGTGGTTCATTGCTCAGTATATATTGCATCAAAGCTTTTCGGATAGCTTTTGGCACTTCATGCATTTCATCTTTCATTAGCAGTACGTTTTTATCTGAATATCCTGGATCATTCAATACCACTTTTTCATAGTTTTCAAAAGGATTAACTCCTTTCCCCTTAACCCATTTATACAAAGCTTTAATATCCTTAATGCATTGCTCATTTTGCCGTTCACGATATGCGCCGCCCATTAAGCAAGACCAATACCAATATTCAATTTTATTTATTGCCTTTCTATTTGCCCAAATCTTTTCATCTGTTAAACAATAAGCTATAGGCAAAAGCATAAGTTCATATTGTAATTCCTTAATTTCAAATATCCCACAACGTATTTGTAAAAAAGCACTTGCTCTTATTAATGAGTTTATCGTTTTTTCAGCATTTTTGTTTATTTGTTCAGTATTAAGCTCTAATATTTTCACGCTTTTTATAAGATCAGATTTAATGTTATCTACGTTTGTAGTATTAGAAAAAATCGACAACATATTGAGAAATTGATCTTTAACAGTTTTGGACAATTCACTTTCATTTATTAAACCCACATAACTTGGAAACCATTCATTGCGTGGAAGACTAAACTTATTATTATAAAAAAGAGCATTATTTATTTTCAAGTGTTTATTCAAATGATCTAACAATCTTTTAGATAAAGCTTCAACTTTTATATCTTTGGCGGCCTTAGCAACAACTAAATCATAAGTATCGAGAGGGGTTCCACCTTTATTAATGCTTTCGAAAATTGCCACTGCTCTGTTTATTTCATTTGCTGGTAATTCAATTGTTGGAACTTCTTGATTCAAAATTCCTTCTAAATAATTTATTACATCCCTACTCCATTTTGCGGCTAAATTATTAAAAGCGCTATCTATCTCTTCCTTATTATTGCAGTCAATGTTTGGTTGTATTCTTTCAAGATATCTCTTAATTTCTATATCCCTATTATGTACATCCTTGATATCATTTATCCTAGCTTTCAAATCTTCGGATTTATCTCTTCCAATTTTTTCAATAACGTATTCATGTAATGCTTTTCCACTAGTACCATAAAGTGTATATAATGGTACTAGCCCTTCTTTTGATGCATATTCAGCAATATAGTAGTTTCTCTTATTAATTTCATCACTTGGAATATTTTTATTATTTTTGTCTTTAACAACAAATCCCGGATGAAACCAATATTTAGTCCTGCTTTTATATATTGTTTTGGGTACAATGCACCCCACGACTTGGCTAGGTTCATATGAATTGAAAGGTTTAAAATCTAACATTTCATACCCAAAAATATCTTCCTCATTATCTTTCTGTATCAATTTTATGAACCATCTATTTCTAAGGCTTTTATAAATATTTTCCCACGTTTTTTCCCAATTCTTTGAATCAATAAATAAATCAGTAAACATGCTTTTTAAACTTGTTACTCTTTGTTGGCCATCTAGTAAATACTGACACTCATCTTTGGGTTCACAGCTTTCCTTTGGAAAACATATTTTCTTATTTGCAAAATCTTCCTTTTTGCCATTTAAAAGTAATATGCTACCCACAGGTAAACTTATAATAAATGAGGCTAACATTTTTTTTTGCTGATCATTATCCCAAACAAAATCTCTTTGAAAGTCTGGAAGAACTAGTCTGTTTTCATCGTTTCTGTTAAAAATTCCCTTTAACTTGATTGTTGACAAATTAATCACGTCCTTTTTATTTTAAATCCGGGACATCAAAAAATGTTAGTCTTTCAGCTTTTATATAATATCATTACAAAAGAATAATTTTATTATCTGCATTACTTTTTATTAATATTTCCGAATAATTATATGTTTTCAAAATATATTTTTGAGGAAAGAAATAAAGCAACCAGCGAATAAGTATCTGCCACAAACTTTTAACATCACAATAAGGATCATGAATAAAACCTTCAATATAAGCGACCATTTGGCCAAAACGATATTCTTTTATAATTAATTCATCAATAAATTGAATTAAAGGTTCTTGCAATAACATAAAAGTCATATGATTTCTAAATTCATTCTCTGCTAAACCTTTCGGAAGATTAAAATAATCTAAATCCCTTATTGCGGATTTTAAAGCATGACTCGAGAGCTCTCCTAAATTACCATTGTAAACTGGATATAATGCATCTGGATATCTTGACTTTGGCAACCAGATTCTGTTTGCATCGTCCTGCTCATCAGCCTGTGATATCATTCTTAATTCATTATTTAAAATATATTTGTTTTCTTGCTGAAAATTCTTCAGCAAATCATTGAATTCTTTAAAAATCTCATCTGTAACGAAAATGCTTTGATCTAAAATATGCTTTTCAAATCGAATAAACCCCATCTCACTAGGCAAAAAAACCATTAACTCTAGGTTTGGATAATTACACCACCCCAAAGCATGTGCAGTTAAGTTACCTGAGCCTGTTGCAACGAAATTATCTCCTCGATAATATTTAGCGTGTAAGTTTTGCATCAAAAGCAAACGTCCGCCTCTTGCCTTGATTATATCATACACATTTATATCACTAACTCCAGCACAAATTTCGTCTAAGCGCCAACGGGTGACACAAGTAAATGAAATATTTGGCTTCAAAACAGCAAAAATTCTTTCAATAATATTTTGCTTAATAAATGGAGCAACTAAAACCATTTCCTTGTCAGTCTTTTGTGCTAAATATAGCAAGGAATCACCTATATGCTCATAAGCACAGCATGTTTCATCCATTTGTCAATCTCCTAGCCACTCTGCCCCAATCCTTACGCGCCTCTTCTGCTTTTTCTTTTAAACGTCCCTCTGGCAATCCATCTTCGTACTGAGTCCAAGCCAATAACAAAAGTTTTATAGCCTTCTGAGCACGAAATATCTTTTCATCTTTATCACTTATTTCCTCATTATCTGTAATACTTTCCAAAACTACAGATAAGTAATAATATGCCGGATGCCTAGAATTTAAACATATTAAAGAGTCACGGCCTTCAGGTTTAATAGAAAAAAAGGCCTCGGTTTCACTTCTTACGGTCTTTATACTGCAGTTAATATCTAATGACAGGTCATAATCTCTAATGACATCTTTGTATGGCTGATCTATTCTTCGCGATGGCATCTCAATAACCTTGTCTATGTTCAAATTATTATGCGGTATTTCTTTTGTCTTTATTGTTTTGTCATTTAATCGTAAAACCTTTTTTATGCGCTCGCAAATAGCAGCCAACTTACCAACCTCCTAAATACATTATTACAAAAAGCGTAGAAACCTAATTTCGTAAAAATCCCTTTGCTACACGTCCCCAGTCTGACCTCGTTTGCCCTGCAGCCTCCTTTAGCTTACCATCTGGTAATTCGTCCTCATATCTAGCCCATGCTGTTAATAACAACTTCAACCCAGTTGCTGCTTTAAAAAGTCTTTCTTTCAGTTTTTCCGCGTCATCAGTATCAATATCCTTTTCCAATACTTCTACAAGATTATCGTAAGCAGGATGACGTTCATTTATTACCATATTGATTACGCCGGCTTTAGGTCTTACAACAAAAAAGGCGTCACTCTCTACTGGTGCAACAGCAAATAAATATTTCAAATTATTATCCAAGGTGTGAGCTGTTAATTCCTGAACAACATCTTCGTCAATTTCGAACTCTTCCAATGTCTGTTGTATTTCTGTTCTTCGTTCTTCCTTAGGTTTCCATTCATCATAGTCACTAAGCCCTTTGTAACCATCTTCTTTTCTTTGTTCCGTAGCTAACGTAGCTGCTTTAGCAGCAGTTTCATCCATAAAATAACGCGCACGAGCGCTTGATCTTGATCCAATTCTTTGTGATTTTATTAAATCTCTCATTATTGAAACATTTTTTTTGATGTATTTGCTAATATCAAACAGTAACGCCCGTGGATCATTTTCCTCTTTAAGATCTGTGTAGGCTGCTGTGAAACTTTTCCCCTCTTCGTTTGCAATTGTTTCCAAATCACAAAGCATAACTTCTGAAAAGTTTCTTGCGGTTTGCTTATTATTAGTTACGCCAAATAGTTCATCAAGTGCAGGAGGGAAATCTACTTCGACTCCCCACCAGCGTTCTCTTGGATCATAACTGTTGACAATACTTTGATCAAGTTCTAATTCACGATCAGCACGAATTATTGATATACCAACATTACGTGATGCATGTTTACCATATGATGTTGAACCTGCGTTGTCTGTCATCCGGGCTTCTTTTTTAGCTATTGACAATCTAACGATAACCTCATGCCGTTCGCCTTGATATTCAACTTCAAAAGTTGTTTCGCTATCATCACCAAACGGTTCAAACATTGCATTTTCATTAAATGGTTCGGGGCAACTAGTCTTATCCATCAAATACATTGGATCATTTGGCAAGGCGTTTTTGGACAACTCTATTGTTTTAGGATCCTGTTCGTTAAAAGAAATCATATGTATTATGATTTCCCCTCTATTTAAAAATTTACGATATATTCTTCCAATAAGTTCCTCAGAATTATCCATTAATGTTTTGGCTTTTGTCCACATTAAACGATCTAGCGAAGACCAAACTACAAGTGTACCACAGTCAGATGGTGTAACATGATTTAACCAACATTTTGGAATATTCTTTCTTATTGGTTCGGGTACTTCAGAATTATCAGTTTTTTTGACCTCGTCAATATCAAGATATGTATACAAAGCGTTTGATATCCCATTTTGCCAGGACCAAACTTCGACTTTTCTAGCTTGTGAAATAGAAGATGCAGGTAGCCCCATTCCAAACCGTCCAATTCCTGTCCGATCTTGTCGTCTTAATCTTGTGCCATTACCAAACTGCAAAGAAGTCCACAATTCCTCTTTATTCATTCCAATACCATTGTCTGATACTGCTATCATATTTAACCTTCTCATGGAGCGGGCCCCTATTTGTTCCACTCTCTCTAAACACATTAGGTCAATATTATTTGCACCCGCCTGAATTGAATTGTCGATTAATTCGCAGACCGCATATGCTGTATTCTTATACCCATTATCTCTCATTGCCTCGATAGCTAAATTTGCTGGTACATATTGTTTCATTCCCACACATCCTCCCAATTTTCAAACGAATTTGCAACACTTTCAAAACCCGGCAAAAAAGTATCAACTAACGTTACTATTTCGGCCTGTTTGTTACCTCCTGCTTTTACTCCTCGGATTGCACGACCGACCATTTGGCTGAATAGTACTAAAGAATAGGTTGGCCTAGCAATCACTGCTGCGCTTGTCTTAGGAGCATCAAACCCTGTAGTAAGAACGCCAAAGTTACACAATATGCAGGGAGAATCTGAAGTATGCTTATATTCATTTATAAATTTATTTCTTTCCTCACTAGGTGTCGCTCCTGTTACAGAAAATGCTTTATAACCTCTTGCGCGCAAAATGACTGCTAACAAATTGGAACACTCTACTGAAGGCGCAAAAACTAATATCCTATTATGTCCCCTTTTTATAAGAAGCTCAGTATGTCTAAGAATTAGTATATTTCTTTGTTCATCTTTCCCCAGCCTTTTGAGAACAGCATCAGGAATATCAAGCATATCACCTAAATCAAAGCGTTCTTCACTTTCACTCGTGTATTCTAAAGGCTTATATCTGACACTTGCTAGATATCCTTGCTCAACCAAATAATCAACAGGGTTTTTGTAGCCAGCGACTTCAAGCTTAACCTTTCTACGAGCAAATATATTTGCAAGTTCTTGATCTGCCGTAATATTGTTCCATGTACGTCCTGGAGTCGCACTAAGTCCAAGAAGTTTGTTTTCTAGGCCCATTGAACTTAAACTATCCATGACCAAATGATATGTGGGCGCAATAGCCTGATGAGCTTCATCCATTACGACTAGCGATGCTCTACTTCCAATCTTGCTTATAAATGCTATTTCTCCCTGGCATATCTTGCTGTATAGTTTTGCCAGGCTAGATATAATAATGCAGTCTTTTGTTTGTTCATCACCTAAATCAAGTCCATGGATACCCCAGAATCTATAAATACCTATATGTCTATTTCCTAACGTTTTCCAAGCTTTTCGAGCCTCTTGAAAAGCCTGCTCACAAAGTTCTTCCGAATTAGCTAACCATACAACAACACAAGGTTCTCTTTCGCGCATATGATCGACAATAATGTTCATTGCTGTTCTTGTTTTTCCTGAACCTGTTGGCATATGTAGTAATACACGATACGGCTCAATATTCAAAATTTGCTTAATTTTCTTAACTGCAATTCGTTGATGCTCAAATAAAGGATATTCAGGCAAAACTTTGCCATCAAAAACTTCCTCTGGCCTTGTGTCAGGAACAACTGTAAGCCCGAAAAATTCAAATAAACGTTCTTCAGTTACTGATCCTTTTGCAATATTTTTATTGTTTAGTGCCTGATAAATTTTAGCATTAGGCCAGCTGTCAATATTGGTATTTGGTTCTATAGTTTTATAAAGTTGCCGAACTTCATCAGTTTTTAAAAGATCAATTAATTCGTTACGAATTTTTTTATCTCTCAGCAAAAAATATGGGCCATACATTTCAACAACTATATTTTTAAGATTTTGGTTATTCGCACCTGTTTCACTTAATAAATTCAAAATGCGAATAGCCGAATCCCCTAAAATATTTTGCAATATTGTTTCTTCTACCCTAGAAAACAAAGCCGAAAATTGTAGCATATAAACATCCCTTTTCTATTTATGTTAAATTTCTTTTAAAATCGACAACATAAAATAATGTAAGGAGTATAAATATATTATATTTAATATGAAAATATTATCTAAAATATTAAAAGTCAATATTAATGCTGAATTTGTACATTTATAAAATTGACTTTTACTTACCTATTAGCCATTAATTTCTATATAATCTAAAGCATCTTTTAACCTTGCAAAATCATTGTCATGATTAAAATAACTAACGCTAAACCTTACAGTGCCACTTGGAAATGTTCCTAAAAACTTATGTGCATATGGTGAACAATGTAACCCAGTTCTAACTGCAATATTCATGTTACTAAGAATATTACCGATACTATCGGCGCTATAATTCTCAAAAACACAAGAAATAACGCCTATTCTTTCTGTATTTGTATTATTAGCAAGAATGCGAACATTTCTGTAGTTTCCAAGCAAAGCCAGAAGCTTCTCGCAATTTTCTTGCTCTTTCTTATATATATTTTGTATACCCGTCTCCTCAATCCAATTCAAAGCTGCATGCAATCCGCTTATAGCCAATATATTTGGACTTCCTGCCTCTAAACGTTCTGGCAAAGATTCTGGCATATCCTGATTGGCAGAATCAACACCAGTACCACCATATATTAGTGGTTCCAATTTATTCGAAGGATTAAAAATTAAGCCAGCAATACCAAATGGTCCATATAGAGTTTTATGCCCTGCAAAAATAGCAAAATCATAAATATTGCTACTCAAGTTGGCATCTATTAAACCTGCCGTTTGGCTCATATCAATTATTGTCACAGCAGAATATTTTTTGGCTAATTGACATAATTCTTCTATTGGAGCTACTAATCCGCAAACATTACTTGCATGACTCATTACAATAGCAGAAGGCGTTGCTAACTGAAATTGCTTTTCAATCTGATTAAAATCGTACTGTAAAGTAACCGTATCTATATCTAGCAAGTGAACTTGGCACCCAAGATAATGAAGAACCCTAGTTACTGCATTATGCTCAAGAGGTGTAACATAAACGTGGCTATTTTTAGAAAGCGAAATGCCTCTCAAAACCAAATTAAGCGCCTCAGTTGCAGATGGTGTAAAAACAACTTTTTTATTATTTGCTTTAAAAAGATTCAACAGCTGTTTTCTTGTTTCGTCCACGATACTGCTAGCTGTAAACGCTAATTTATGCTGCCCACGGCCAACATTAACGCCGCAGGTTCTATAAAACGTATCCATCGTTGCGTAAACAACTTCTGGTTTTGGGAATGTAGTTGCTGCATTATCAAAATAAGAAATATCCAAATTTTCGCACCTCTTTTATATAGATTCCAATAGCTCAAATAGTATCCTTCTTTTTTCTTCACGCGTTACTGAATCACCAACCCCATCTAAGTCGTTGCTTATCATGTTTAAAAGCAACTTAGCCCGATTACTGTATTCAACGATCCCATAAGTTCTTATTTGCTCGTTTCCTTCTGCATCAACAGAAACGACCTTAATACTATTTGTTTCTAATTTTTTTTCATCTGTGACATTGGCATTATAGTTTTCTATCGTTTCCTTAATGAAAACAATTTCTTTATTAAAATTTGCAATAGTGTCGTCAGACCAATCTTCCATTTCCAATCCGCTTATATAATGACACGCCGCATTTGCGAATTCCAACTCGTTATTAGTAATATTCGCGCATAGCTCCATAAACTTATTTTCATTTCCTGGGAAACCATGATTTTTAGTTTCTTGCTTTAACGAATTGTACCAAATAGTAACTGCAGTCTTGAGACTATCTTTACCTGGAATTTTGCCAAATAGAATAATCAAGTCATTAATAATTGCCATTCGCATGTTAGTAAAAGCATTATCAAAAAGCTCTTTTATTCGAGAAATTTCAGAGGCTGTGAAAAGATATGATTGTTTATCATTCAGGTTGGCATTAAAAACAGAAGGTAGTTGTTCAATTAGATACCGGCGTGGATTCGAATTTACTATTCGAACACTATTTACAAATTTCAATTCACAAACCGACAGCTCGGTATATTTACCAGTTCCAATATATAGCTTCTTTAGTTCTTTACTATATCTAGGCAGAGACATAAACCATCTATTTATTGCAGAAACAATATACATGAATTTTCCAAATGTTTTTTCGTTTTCGTTAATATGAGATTCAAATAAATTTTCAATTTCACGCAAAAAGGTTTTTTTAGCTTCATCCCATTCCTCATACTGGACAAAGTAATTTGCAGCGTTTTCATTAATTTTATTTAATGTGTCGCTACTAATCTTTAGTTCCCCATTAAAATCAGATATAACAATGTCATTCTTAATTTCATGAATTACCAGCGCCAGCAAAATCGGAATAACACCCTTTTTCAAACCAATTCCGCAATCGGCTAACGTAAGTTTGTTATATAAAACATCAAAAGAAGTTTTTCCCTTAGTAATCGTATCATCAAAAAATGATTTAATAATATTAATAGTGTGCTGCATCTCAAGAGATGTATTCTCTACACAAATCCTAATATTAGACTCGTTATCATCTACAATTAAACCTGTATTCATTAGAGAACTCCGCATGAACGAAACATCCTGGCCGCTACCGCTGAGGCCTAAACCAGACTTTAATTCATTCTCTAGCAAAGCGCTTACAACCTTATTACGACTAGTTATAGCCGTAGATGATAAAATGTTTTTATTTAGAGATTCGTTATTTATGATAGGCATATATCGATAAGTTTTATCGCATATGTTGGAAATTAATTTTGAAAGATGTGCTTTACGCTGTATAATAGCTTCCTTGCCATTATAGTAATAAATAGTTTTATGGTATTCCGGCCTAGCAAAACAAGACAGGTATCTTGTAAGACATTCATTTAAATCATCATAATATAATTCATACTCTTCTAATAATATATCGTCATCAGCAACTGTGCTCTTCAAAATGCTCAAAGCTTTATATTCAATTGCTAAGTCAGAAATATCCTCCCATTTCTTTAAAGTTACAAATATTATCCTATCATTTGCATACTTACTTGTACTTAACTCCTGCTGTATATTCTCCAAGTCTTCAATCGAAGAAGGCACAACGCCTAAAACAATTCCATCTGCTTCTGTTTCATTTAGCATTTCACTCATGTCACTTATTTTGCGCAACTTAGAGCTTTCTATCAATTTAAAATCAAAATACCTGACTATATCCTTTTCAGTATTATATTGATTGGGGTAAATGTAATTTTCATAAACAGCATCATTCAAAATATCTATATAATTGTATCTATTCGCAACAGTTATCTTCTCATTATTAATTACCTCGACAACATTAACACCACTCGTCTCCTTGAGTTTGAGGTAATTATTACTGCGTTTTAGATAAACTACACTTTCTTGCGAAATAAGATTGTAAATTGCTTTCTCGATATCTTTTACATCAGCATAATCATACTTGTAGATTTCGATTATTGTGTTCTTAGTCGGAGATAGTTTCTCAAACTGACCAATAATATAAATCATACATATAGTTTTTAAAATTTTCCCCTCTAACGAATCCGATTGAGTTTTAAGTAAAGCCTTAGCTGTCAGATGATACAATTTCTTTATTTCGCTGTTAAAGGGTTCTCTTTGCAATAACGCTTCAAAATAATCATATATATAATCTGGCGTTACTAATGCAAATTCTGCTTTTGTGTTTTCAATAAAACTATATAGTGTTGCTTTTCCTTTGTCTGACAAAAAAGTAAATAAAGTTCTTTCATTTTGGGCAATCTTTTCTGATATCCTAGGTAAAATAAATGTAGAAATTGGATGTAACGGATAACATCCAAAAATTAGTTCATCTAGTTGTTTTCCAGAAACCTCACCTACAAGATATTTTGTTGGAATGTTTTTTATATCTTCAAACCTGTATTTATTTTTTTTGACATAAGTTTCCCATAATTCTTGTTGCTTTCCAATAACGCTTGCAATAACTTCATACATCTGGCTGTAATTATTCTGCATGAAAATATGATGAAATCTACCAGAAACACCACGCCAACCATCAATCTTATCTTTGGAAAGACGTTCATCAATATAATTGGAGATATCTTTGTGAGAAATAAGTGTCAAATGCATTTGTTTATTGCCACTACGACAGCACTTCTCTGCAAAATCTTGTAATAACTTTACATCGCTAATCGATGCATTAGTAATGCTTGATTCTAAGTATTTACTAAATTCGTCATAAACAATGTAAACGCCCTTATACGGAGTCTTCTCGACTAGCTTTTCAACGAATTTCGTATATACTTCAACTACATTTAAACCAGAGAATGGATTGAAAACACTGCCAGAAGTCAAGTCTGGATATAATCGTTCGAATTTCTCATAAGCATTTACATCATATGTTTTTAGTGCGTTTTTAAATTCATCAGGAGACATATAAATGTGCTCACCAAAACTGGCATAGGTTTCAGGGTATTCTTTTTCCCATTTTTGTATGACATTTAACGCAGCCATAAAATGCGTTTCTGGCATTAAATAATCAAGATTTTCACTGTTTGTTGTCTGTTGCAGCGCACCCAAAAATGACTGAGTTAGACTGTTGCTACTACCTGAGATGATTATTGGCAATAATTTGTAGTCTGATTTTATGTATTCAGAAAATCTTGTGTATTTTTCTTCATCTAATTCCCTTGTTTTATTCAAAAATTTATTAAAAAGTTCCCTGTTTTTGTTGAACAACAAATTCAACAAAACAAGCATTATATGTGATTTACCTCTCCCATAAGCCCCAATCAAAATTTTAGCCCTTTGGGTACTATCAGGCATAATACTTCCAAAGAGCTCGTTTATTAAATCTACAGAATATGCTGTTGGTATAAAGGCCGCCACTCTAGACTCTTCACGCAAATCAAAACCTATGTTTACGGAGGATTGAAAGCCTTTCTCTATTTGCACTATATCTTTTATCATGAGAAATCACCCATTATCTATTATTAATTAGTTTATAGTATTCTTGTAGACACTCAATACTTGTCAATGCGGTATTAATTCTAATAACGTCCAGCCCTGCTGTCCTGATAACTTTAACATAACCCATAATTTCTAATTTATACAATATGTTTATCATCGAAATAGGGTCTAAATTAAAAATATTCCCAATCCCATTAGAACTATACTGTAAATCATTAATTTTTATTTCTTTTGACTCATTAGCTTGCCTCAAAATAAAGGCAAGCACTATTAGCGGATGCATAGTGTCAATTGCTGGACTTTGTTTGCGATATATTTTTTCCTTCTTGCTAACTATATCTATCAATCCGAGTTCACCAAAGGGGCAGTCAATATTGTTCTCAGGTAACACCTTAGAGGGGCTAGACTTAATGTGCGGCACATAAGTATTGATTATACAATTGAAATCATCTTCTAATGATCGCACAGAGATTTCAAAATCATTTAAGAATCGCCTAAAATGTAATACAAAGTCATCTTTATTAAACTCAGTGAGCTTGAATTCATTGAAGAAAAAATACCATGAAGTAGCCATAGATTCATTTGTTGCAAGCATATAATGTAAAATCCATAATGTGCCTATTTCTTCTATATATTTATCGTTCTTGTATATAACTTGACCAATATCAGTGAGTTCTTGCCCAATAACCTTTGTTTCATTTGTTAAACCAGTTGCTTGCATCCAGTATCTTAACGATTTCACCATGTTTGAACCAATACCAAGGACATCCATAGGGTTTTTATTTTTATCAACAAAAACCCTAGGTGAAGTTGAAACAGCACGTAATCCCTTATTAAGCCACCCTTTTCTTATAAAGAAGCTTTCGTGACCTCTTATCTTAAACTTAACATTAGTTGTCATAATATTACCCCATTTAGTCTTTTGTTCGTAAATACTTATCCATTAAGCAACCAGCGCCTAGATATTTAGCTGTAACGCACATTTTACACCTTTTACATTTACTTTCATCAATATTGTAGCCGTCTAGTGTAATAGAAATAGCACCAAAACGACACAAAGACTCGCATTTTAAACATTTTCTGCAGGCATTATATTTGCGAATCTGATAACTTACCATTCGCTGTAAATCATCGTGTTTTGCAACATTCATCGTTTTAACTTTAATAGAATTGGTATAGCCAGCTTGTTGAAAGGGTTGGATTGATAGAATAGGAACATTAGTTTTTAAATCCAAAACAATCATTTCATTAATAAGTCTACGACCATACTCCGGTGCTAATTTGCCAAATGGAATAAAAAGTTCATAAAATTTTTTGTCCATAGGCTTAATAATGTTGTAAATTTTCGCATTTTCTTCGGCGGTGCAATTAGTGAACTTTATTTTAACATCTCCTGCTGCCGCTACACCATTGCCACCTTGTCTTGCTTTCCACTTACCAGAATCAACATAAACTTCAGGATCTGGCTTGCCAATTTTTTTAGCAAATTTCACCAAAAACTCTCGCCACTGGTTTGACTGTTCTGGCATATATATTTTGGACAAAAATAAATCTCTATCGTTATTATTAGGACAGCACCAACAACCGACGCGATTATAACCTAATCTATAAGCATCATTAAAATCTAATCTCTTAGCTAATATGTACAACCAAATATCAAGGTCTATCCAAAAAAAGATTGGCGATGCTACCGTTTGTTTTTGGATTTTTATGCTTTCATTATTTGAAGCAATACGATCATATTTGCTTCTACTCACAGACTCACATTTGCGAATTCCATAAAACGTCAAAATATGTCTATCATCGTATATTTTATTAAGCACTCTAGTAATAGGACCTGTTTTGAACATAGAACAACACCATCGCATCATTCTAGCCGGCGGCCCTATATCCGATGCAACATCCATAAAATTTTGGTCATTATTTCGGGCGACCATAAAAAAAGCCTTTCGATTGTTTGCTCTAAATCTTTTTACATATTCCATGGTTGAAGGGAATTCAAGAGTGGTGTCACCAAAAATATGTACAAGACTTGGATTTGCTAGTGCTCTAGTTGCTAAGTCTGCTGTAACTGTCGAGTCTTTACCACCAGAAAAGGACAGAACTATGTTCTCTTGTTGATATCCTTTTGCTGTGCTTTTAATAAAACGACAGGCTTCATCAAAAATATAATTAAGTCGTCCTTGATTTGCAGCTAAAAAGTTTTCAATGTTAGATTCAAAATAACTGTAACTATTTTGTTCTGCATTATCCTTAAGTAATTTTATAATCTCAACAGGATTTCTAGATTGATAAATACTTTTACTTATAATTTTTACTTTACCATCAATGTAATACCTATTACTAGAGGCCCAAACGCTTTTATTAATGAAATCAAACGGCTTAGCAATCAAAATTTCCAAAAGCAACCGTTCTTCTGGAAATACAGGTCTCAAATCTGCAGTTAGATACTTGACTTCACTTCCACATAATGGACATATCTCTTTATCGATTTCGTTAACGAATCTTATTATTGGAATGTTGCATTTTGTACACCAATGAATATTGGAAGGCGTATCGTGTTCGGTTTTTTGACCACACAATTCGCAAACATCATTTTCAGTTTCATTAGCACAATGTTTGCACCACATAAATTAGCCCTCCTTTAAAAATTGAGCAATAAAACACTACTCATTACATTTTATTACATAAGTAATTAAAATGAAAGCAGGTTTGAACAAATGTCAAAATAGTAATTGATAGTATTTAAATTACATTACATAATTTATCATATTCTTCATAAATCGATTTGTTCCTTCCTAAATTTTTTATTCAAAATCATGTTGTCTGTTTTATAGTACAAAATATTTTTAAAAAAATATTTCCATAACTATTATGTTTTTTCTATAATCTGTTGTTCATATTCTTTCAACATTATTTTTGACAGAATATACCGAAAAATTAACAAAGATGATATTATATAGGTGAATAGACTTTACTAGCTTCAAGGAGGCGTTACCAATGGGAAAATTTCTTGTAAAAACTGCTGCAAATGGCTTTAAGTTTGGGTTGATAGTTGCTAATGATGAAATCATTTTGAACTCAGAAATTTATTCCTCGGAAGCTGCTTGCCTTGCCGGGATAGAGAGTGTCAAAAAAAATGCCCCCATCGCCAAGATTGAAGACCAGACAGTTGAGGGACACAAGGTATTATCAAATCCGAAATATGAAATTTACAAAGATAAAAAAGGTATGCTGCGCTTCCATCTGAAAGCGCGCAATGGTGAAATCATCGCAGCTTCCGAAAGCTATGCGAAAATGGAAAATTGTCTGATGGGCATTGAAATCATCCGCAAGTATGCGCTTGATGCCCGCATAGTAAAAGAAACCTAGCAATTTCCTCCCCTAAAGTTCAACAGCCCGGCCCACACTTTTGTGTGAGTCGGGCTGCTTTGTTTATGATAGTCATTTCATTTTTT
>DMWH01000292.1:0-677 GCA_003483345.1 Clostridiales bacterium
CTTTCCTTCTTAGCTCCTTCGTATTTTTTGAGGTTTTGGATGCGTGAATCTGCCAAATAATCTATATCCGAGCCATCTAATATTTTGAATATTTCCATATCGGCGGAATAACCTTTTGTTACAATCATCAGCGAGCTGCCTGAGCCTTTCACCATTTCGGTTATTCTATCAAGATTGTTTTTTACTTTTTTTAAATCGATTACTAATCTTGGATACATATTATCACCTACATTCTTAAACTATTTTTCATAAGGTACAAAGCATCACTCAAGTAACTTTTCGACAATACTCCAAGAGAAGACAATATATAATCTTCATCTATTAAAACTCTTGCAGCTTCCGTCGGATACAATTCATGCTCCTTAGCTAAAGTTTTTACTGATTCCAGAATATCTTTCTTGTCCGGTAATCTTGTAAGCGAGCCGCCGGTTCCTATGATGTATTGAATTGCGGTTAAATCCTTTCCTTCAGCAACGGTTTTTTTGCCTGATGCAGTATAGAAATATCTCAATTTACCCGCATGCCTCTCCAGAGACGTATGAACTGCTTCCTTTGTAAGCCTTTCAACAAATTGTTTTTCCCTGTCGGTTTTTGGAATCGGCTTATAATTTTCCAGGAGTTCTTCTGCATCGGGAAATTCTTTTTTCAAATTATCCATGCCTATTTTTTCAACAATG
>DMWH01000292.1:691-1273 GCA_003483345.1 Clostridiales bacterium
ATTGAATTTATTTCGCTGGAGCCCTCCGTTACGGAATGAAGATCTGTCGTTGCTCCTCCCACATCAAATATTATCAAGTCTCCTATTTCTTCTCTTAATACTTTTGCAGCTTCCATTACTGCTCCCGGAGTAGGAATAATAGGTCCCTTAACTAGGTCTCTTACCTTGGCCATACCGGGCGCATGAATAATATGCTCTTCAAAAGCATCCTGAATTATTTTTCTTGTAGGCTCTACAACCAATGTATCAATTTTGGGATATACATTTTCTACAATATAAATCTGATTGTCCGCTTCTTCGCACATCAGGCGGACCTCTTCCTGGTTTTCAATGTTTCCCGCGTAAATTATCGGTATTTTTAAACCCATTGACAAAATCATTTCCATATTGTAAAGAGCTGTATCTCTTTCTCCGTAATCCACACCGCCTGCAACTAAGATTATGTTGGGTTTTATATCCTGTATCTTTTTTAAATCTGTTTTTCTGAGCCTGCCTGAAGTAATCATCTTTATGATTCCTCCGGCTCCTAACGCAGCTTCTTTAGCTGCTCGAACCGTCATATCATATACAAGCCCGTGAACG
>DMWH01000292.1:1285-4738 GCA_003483345.1 Clostridiales bacterium
CTTTAAGTCTTCAATAGCGCCCTTAAGCCCGATTGTTACATCACCCTCTGATACGGTTGTAGGTGCCTGACCCTGCCCTACAAAGGCAGGGTTACCGGTACCTATTCCATTGAATGCATTAACTACTGTAGTGGTGCTGCCAATTTCAGCTACCAATACATTTACCTTCATTATGCCTTCTTTTCCCTTCTTTTCTTTACTAAGAAACTGGCAACGTCAATACCGTGGGTTCCCCTTCCAAAACCGGCATCAAGCCCTGCTTCCAAAGCTATTTCATTTGTAACCTGTGTGCCGCCGCAGATAATCATTACTTTATCTCTGATACCTTTTTCTATTGCTAAATCATGAACTTTTTTCATATTTTTAATATGAACATCGTCATGAGTAATTATTGTGCTTAGAAGAATAGCATCAGCATTAGTTTCTATGGCTGCATCTACTAATTTTTCAACAGGACATGAAGTTCCGAGATATTCATATTTAATACCGAATCCTTCAATACCGCCGTGTTTTATATCCAATGTTTCTTTAAGCCCTACCGAGTGTTCATCCTCGCCTACAGTAGCTGCAACAACAAACATCGGGTTATTTTGAATATCTTCTCTTATTTCTGCCTCTGACAATAAGTCAGGTTTTTCAGGGATAACCAGCTCGTTTATATCAATATCAAAGTTTACTCTGCCCTTTACTTCACAATAAGTTCCTTCGGATGGATGGATACATTGTTTATGAACAACCGTCACGTCTTCCAAGCCCATTTTTTCACCGCATTTAATAGCAGCAAATTCTGCCGTTCTCTCATCTAATGGAAGGAATATCGTCAACAATACGATGCCGTCTGCTCTCCATTCCACCTCAGGTTTAACAAGGTTTGTATCATAGTATTTTTCAACTTCTTTAAGTCTTACATTTACATTATCATGCTCATCCAATTCATCGATATACTGAATTTTGGAGCGGTCTTCAAATGTATCNNACGGATACGGGAGCAAAATAATCCTCATCTCTTTCATATATGAAGCCGTATCCGATTCCGCCATCTATCTGACGTGCAATACCGTCTCCGTTTCTCTCGGGATATTTACCGCTGTCAATGAAGAATCCTCCTTCTACAGCCTTGAAGTATCCTCCGACTTCAAGTATTTCTTCCATGAACAGTATTGCTCTTTCCTTAAGTTCTCTTACTTCTTTGCCTAAGGGTCCTTCTCTGTCAAGCTTAACCATTTCTCTAAAGCCGTCCATGCCTGTAAGAGCTTGCTTTGCAGTCATTGTTCCTGCAATGTTGTTATAATGCCAAGGCACATTTCTTCCTTCATCAGGAGTGATGGTAGATTGAATATCTGCACTTGTAAGCCTTGATATAACCATGTTCAATGTATGAGTTACCGCTGCTTCACGAGTATCCGATTCCATATATTTTGTATTTTGCTGAGCTCTCATTTTATAATCTTTGAACAAATCACGAAGAGCTACTGCATATGGTAAGTCTAGTCTCATACAAGGTGCAGGAGGTGCCGTTGGCGGTACGGTAGACAATGCTATGTTTTCAGGTTTTATACCCACTCTTACTGAAAAGGCTGTATTTATAGCATGTTGTACCATCAATTCAGGCATAACTTTCCAAGCCTTCATTGCTGTAGCATTGGCATTGTGAGCTCCGTCTATTTGCAGCATATCTGCCCATGCCATTATCTTTTTAGCTTCACAAGCATCAACAAAGCTTCTTACCATGTTAACATTTCTGTACAAAACATTGTATTGCGGGTCTTGATGTGCTCCGTTAACTCCTTCTTCGGCAAACATAACTGCTATGTCGGGACCTGCAACACCCGAAATATATGAGTGGAAGTTTATCGGACGACCTATTTCATCTTCAATTAAATCACAAGCTTTTCTTGAAGCTCTCACTTGCTTTCTTGTAACCATAATACCGCCGATACCTTGGTTTGTACCTTCAAGCAGGGAGTCAATATGTGACTGACCGGCTGTCCTTATAACCATAAGATGGTCTGCACCATGCCATGCAGCCATACGCATTCTTCTTATATCATCTTCAAATCTTCCTGAAGCAATTTCAGTAGTAATTACACAGTCAGGCTGTGGGTCTATATATCCAAATCCTCTGCTTCCGGGAAGGGGAATTGAATTTTTTAAACACTCTGATGTTTCATGATATTCAAAGTCACCTACTGTTCTTTTTTCGTTTCTTCCTTCCCTCCAATGCCATCCGCGTCGTCTCGGTTCATATTTATCTAAATCTTTTAATAATTCTTTTATATCTAATTTTTTGTTAGGTTCAAGTTTCATCCTCATCCCTCCTAAAATAGTGTATCAACATCATCCCAGTGTTTGCCTTCTGCAAGCAATAATCCTGCTTCACGCACTGAGCAGCCTAATTTCTTCGATAATCTCCAAACAACATTGCCTGCACCTTTTCCCATTAAACCCTTATTCATTACACCTTCAACTATGGGTTTAACTTCAAGACTTGAAAATCCCATTCGAAGCAATATACTTCTTTCAACGGATGGTGTTGTATTTTTCTTTCCTAATTCCAAGAGAGGGTCTACAATTTCATTTGCTAATTTCCAAAATCTTTCATATAATTCTTCATCTGTAAGATTCGCTAAGTGAGCTCTTCTTTGCTGGTAATCATCAGCTCTTTTCATAAAATCCTCCTGTAATTTTTAAATTTCAAATAGGCGTAATATTTCATACGCCTATTTGTTTAATATTCTACAAAGATGCAATTGTTTCTTTTACGAATTCCACGCTGGAATTTGTTTCTGCCGCAAGGAATTCTATGTCAGCTTCCGTAGGTGTTACTTTGTAATTATTCAGTGCATTCCTTATTAATGATTTTCTCATAGCGATCACATCTGCGTCATTTGCTTTAATCAATGAAGGATGAGAAGGTAAAATTATATTCTTTCCCGGAATTTCATCCTTTGGGTCTCCAAATTTAACTTCTATTCCATTGGCTCTTGCAAATGACAACTGAGGCTGAATATGCTTGCCTGCGCCTGTATATTCTGTTTCCTGAACAACTATCGTTTGATCTTGGTCTAATTCCTGTGCGAGTGCAAATGCAGCTGTAAGTGAAGTATTTCCTGCAGGACCTTTTTCCAATCCTTCAAGAGATGCTAATGCTTCAGTCATATAGAAAACTTCCCCTTGATGAACTATTAAATATCTGTCAATATATCTTAATGGTCTTGCTGCCGAGCGAGGAACATCCGAGCGGTCCGGCCATGTTGAAAAAGGCATTCCGAATCCTGTATGTCCTGTCGTAAATGATTTTCTGTTAAACTGTGTGTCTGATGCCATATGAAGTCCCGACAAATCTACGCTGGCAGCCACTATTTGAGACTGAGCCCCTGCCTTTTTAAGTCCTCTTGCAGTTCCCGTAAGATTTCCGCCTCCTGCATTTGTTGCCATTACAACATCCGGGTC
>DMWH01000292.1:4751-8523 GCA_003483345.1 Clostridiales bacterium
AAGTATCCGGTCTCTTCCAATATTGTCAGGAATGTGTAGAATAACTCGGGGCCTACCGACAGTTGAACAACTTCAGCCCCCAAAGCCTCACACTTCCTTGCTTTTTCGATTATTTCAGGCTGACCTACACCCCTTGAATCATAGCATTCCTGAACTACAATGCATTTAAGCCCATACATTGCTGCCTGTGATGCAACTGCAGCGCCGTAGTTACCGCTTGTAGCCGTAACAACACCTTTGTATCCAAGCTTTTTAGCTTGATATACTGCGGTTGATGCTCTTCTTGCTTTAAAGCTTCCCGATGCATTTGCTGCTTCATCTTTTATGAATATCCTTGCTCCTTTTCCTTCCGGAGCTATTTTTCTTGCTAATGCTGTTAAATTTCTAAGCTCTATAATTGGAGTATTGCCAACTCCGTGTTCAGACTGAATTTTTTGGATTTCTTCAATAGTAAATCCGGCTTCTTTCATCATTCTTTCATAATCAAAAGCTATTGAGCCGCTTTCAAATTTAGAAAAATCTAAACCGGCCGAATTTTTCATTATTTCAGGTCTTCTTGCCATAACGGCAGCATAACTCATATCTTTACTCATTATCAGCACCTCCAAATAAAATTTCTTTTACTTGTTCGCTGATTTTCAATAATTCAGGAACAAAGTTGCCGAAATCATGCTTGTAACATGGATTTACTTCCAGCAAAGTGCCTTTTTCCAACCTTTTTGTTCTTGTTAATACTGTTACTTCATCTCCGATATTTGCATCTTCCTGTAAGTATCCTTTTGTCCATAACTCCAAAGGAACCTTTTTAGTATCATCAGGAACATGTGGAACTCTTTCAGCCGGCTCTAAAACATTTCTGTGTATTAAAACCCATTCACCTTTTTTAACCATTATTACGCTCCTTACCTTTATTTTATTAATTTTACTATTGTTTTTTCTTCGCCTTAGCTTGAAAAAATAGGATTAGGTCATCTTTATTTTACTATTTTGCATTCCGGGTCGATTAAATCTCTCATATCTCCCATGATTGCTCTTGGTGCCGGGATAGTAAGCATTGTATGTAATCCCGGTTTAGCATTTATAATCATCGGAATAGTATTTACGCACATAGCAATAGTACCGATTCCTCCCGGAACTTCAGGAGAGTTAACCAAATTAATATTTGGAGTTCCTTTGATTATTACGTAGTCACCTGTTTGAACACCAACCTGTTCAGGCTCTATTTGCTGTGGATGGTCCATTTCAATTTTCAATTCACCGTCAATATATCCATAACCCTTCATTGCGCAGCCTGCAACATCCCCTGCTTTAGCAAATCCATGAGGAGATTTCCTATCTACGTCTGTTACAATGGGCTCCATTGAGGTAGTTACTTTATCAACTTTCCAGCCTATAGCTTCTGAAATCATACCGATTGATTCATGGAATCCAACGTGACCTGATAGTGTTCCTGTTTCAACACCTTTTTTAAATTCTTCAACAGTGATGCCTATACCTTGCTCATGCATAACTGCAGGTCCGAAGGGCGATAAGCTGTTAACTCTTCTTGCTGTAATGTGGTCAATTGTTTGGCAGCATCCTGTCATAACAACAACCAAGTAGTCCATAATTAATCCGGGGTTAATACCGGTTCCAATTATTGAAACACCGTTAGCTTTAGCTATTTCATCCAATTGTTTTGCAAGTTCAGGATTCTGGGCCTGCGGGAATGCCATTTCTTCCGCACTTGATACTACGTTTATTTTTCTTTCCAAGCAGAATTTTAGTCTTTCAAATGCTACTTTAGTAAATGAATCCGTACAGCATAAAACTACATCTGCAGCTTTTTCTTTAATAACATCTTCAGGAGTTCCAACGAGTACTTCAGGTCTGTCTCCTCTTTCTACTCCAATAATTTCGTACATGCTTTTTCCTAATTTGGCACCTCTGCCAACTGCACCGACTATGTCAACACCTTTCTTTTCCAGAAGCATTCTTGCCATGCCGCCTCCCATGGCTCCGAGTCCCCAAATAATTACTTTTACATTTTGCATTTGTTAATCCTCCTAATATTTTTCTACTCTATTTATTATTTAATAAGCAATTATTATGCCAAAAACATTAAAATAAATAAATTTATTAGTTATTTGATATTTAACTTTAATATTTCAAACTCCAAGTTATTTTATCTCAAAATAAGCAACTTATTCCAGTACATTCCCTCTTTTTATAACAAACAATTCAGAAATAATATAAAAAAGCAAGTATTTTTGCAGCTAGGTGCAAAAATATTTGCTTTTAAACACTAATTTTATATTTCTTTATTTTATGCTGTAAGGTCTGACGCTTTATTTTTAATGCATTTGATGTTCTGGTAATGTTATTGTTATTTTCTAAAAGTGCTTTCTCAATTATTCTTTTTTCTAAATTTCCTAAATATTCATCAATGCCGGAATCTTCTACTTTTTCATAATCGTCAATTCGAGGCTCAATTGAACGATGCACGGAAAAATGATTAACAGTCAAAATATATTCATCATCTTCACACATGCTGACAGCTGACATAATCATATTTTCAAGTTCTCTTGCATTGCCCGGATAATCATATGATAAGAGATATTCATATACTTCATCCGAAAAACCTGTAACGTGTTTGTTAAACCTCTCATTGTGTTTATCAACAAACATTTTAGCAAGCAAAATAATATCATCAACTCTTTCTCTTAAAGGAGGTACATTTATTGGAATTACATTAAGCCTATAAAATAAATCCTTTCTTAGCTTGCCTTCTTTTAATATTTTTTCGGGAGGCTCATTACATGTAGTAATAATCCTTACATCAATGGGAATATCAGTTGAACCCCCAACCCGTCTTATATAGTTTTCTTGAAGTACTCTTAACAGCTTAGGCTGCAATTCATATGGCATTGAATTTATTTCATCTAATAGAAGCGTTCCTCCATTTGCCTGTTCAAATAATCCGGGACGGTCAACCGCACCTGTGAACCCCCCCTTTGTTGTGCCAAATAATAATCCTTCAAGTAAAGATTCCGGAAGAGCAGCACAATTTTGAGCTTTAAAAGGCTTGTCCTTTCTAGCGCTGGCATAATGAATGCTTTGAGCAATTAACTCCTTACCTGTTCCTGTTTCACCGTAAATAAATACTGATGCAGAATTTTTTGAAGATTTTTTCGCTCTTTCAATAACATCCAAGAAATTTTCACTGTGTCCGATAATATTGTCAAAATTATATTTCTTTACTTTCTTATGTTTAACCATTTCCGGTTTTTCTATTTCATCATGGAGTTTTAATATTGTATTGGACATCTCTTCAATTTTAGTTATATTTTTTGCTACTTCAACAGCAGCCACAACCTCATCATCAATTATCACGGGTATTGTGGTATTAATTGTAGAAATCTCTTTTCCGTCCTTGTTCAAATATGTTTGCTTTAAATTTTTCGTTACGGTTTTAGAATGCAAGGCTTTTAGAAGAGTGCTGTTTTCGGTGTTAAATCCCTTGAAAACCTCTGTAAAAGGTTTCTTGATTACATCAGCTGAGTCCATCTTTTCCAAAGCAGACATGGCTTCATTATATATGATGGTATTGCCATGCTTGTCAAGTACATGAACACCTTCATCTACTAACTGCAAAATTTTTTGCAGCAACAGTAAACATTCCTTTGCTTTCATAGACCCCTCCAATTTTACCGGGGACCTTCCTCTATTCTTATCTATATAGACTCGCCTATAGACCTGTCCCCATTCTAATGATTAATTGTATCATAAGAAT
>DMWH01000269.1:0-155 GCA_003483345.1 Clostridiales bacterium
TTCATCTTTTTCTCCTGTCAATATTTTTGTTAGTTGCTCCATTGTATCTTTTGCATATTCTTTTTTGTAGCATTTTTCGGCGTATGCAACGACCTTATACATAGCATCAAATATCGGTTTTGATTCTTTTTTCATCACATCAGTTGATAATGCTT
>DMWH01000269.1:255-3347 GCA_003483345.1 Clostridiales bacterium
CTTTTCATTGCTCTTGCGTTTCGTGTTTTCATATATGGTCTGAAAAAACTTTTACCCGCAAGTTTAGAAAGCATTTCTGAGGCGTTCGCACCGACATAGGGAGATACAATATCTTTTTCATATATTTTTTTATCCCCTTTTGTTATATAGTCTTTCCCTTCACTTTGTGCTTTTCGGAGGTCTGACATATCTTTTAGATAATACTGATAGCCCTTAGAATGCTGTTCGGCCTTACCCATAAGCGTTTTTATATCATACGCTTTCCCGATACAAATATCTTTATCTGATAGCCACCCACGAACAATAACTCCGATAATTTCACCTCTTGGGAAACCTATTTTCTTAAACTCAAAAATAAAGTTTCCTTCTTTGTCTGAGTGTAAATCGTATTGGTCATTCTCATGCAGTACATCTACAGCTATACGTTTAAACGGTGCGTTGTCACCTTCTGTCAGTGCAAAATTGAAAGCCTGAAAGTCAGGTATAAATTCAACTGTTTTTCCAAACGGTACTATGTCACCCATCTGTCCCAGTGTTGCACATATTTCATTTGCGGAATTGAAAGCCTCGACGATTGACTCCTGACCTTCCGGCGTATTCCAGGCATCTTTAAAATCAGCGCTTAGAACATACTTTTCATTTTGTTCATACATTTTTCTTGTGTAAACTTTATCAGCCCATAGCGGTGCATTTTCAACGAATTTATTTTTATGCTGTTGCACATATAATGCAAACTCATTCTTGTTTTTTGGTCTCTCGATTATTGCTGTAGTTGTCAATTTGTCCCCCTGTTTTTTAAATTCCTTTTCTGCTTCTTTTTCGGTTTTACCTTTTCCGCCGATTTTACAATCGGTACAATAAAAATAATACAGCTCTTCTTTTTCGCTGTATTTTGATTCTGTGGATTTGTTGCATTGCGGACAGTTAGTTTTCATAATTTATGTGACCTCCTTAAAAATTCATTCCTTATATTTAATAACGACACTTCTCGTGTTTTCACTTTTATTTATCAAATTTTTTTCACGCAATAGTTTTTCAATTTCGGGATACTGCTTTATTTCTTTTAAACCCGCTACACGTTCAGCGCCTTTACGCTCCTGCCATGTAGCGAGGTTTACAATCTCATCACCGATTATACCCTTGATAGTTTTTGCATCTTTTAAAAATATTGATAGTGTGTTGTCTGCATCTTCTTTCTTTCTCTTCCATGCTTTTTCCTGTTCGCTTGCAAGTTTTCTTTGTTCTATTGCGTGTAATGCAACCTGTAATTCATCGCCTGATATAATGCGAAAATCTTCATCAAGTTTCGGGTACATTATTTTTATGTCGTCCTGATTCATTGCTAACATTTTAGGAGGTGTATCTGTATCTATACATTTTTTCATGTAGCTTGCAAGTTCTAATAATCTCTCCTGAATTTTTCTGTCAATACGGATTTCCCATTGATGAAACGATACCGGCTTAAACCCATCTGTAAATATAAGAGCGAGAAAACCCGTGTTAATATTCAGACCGTAAACCTCCTGATATATTGCCGCCTGAAATTGCACTTGATAAAAATGTTTTAAAGGTATTCCCTGATGATTTTTTAAACTTGTATCATAACCGGAGTAAATATCATCACGACGTTTTGATGCTGCCGATAATGCTGTTTTTGCTTCTATAAGTTCAGCGTGATTACCGGCAATATTTAGCAGGTGCAAGCAATCCGCATGAGCAACAGCAAAATCATTTTCGGCTTTCGTATGATGTAAAAAATTAGTATTCTGATAATTTTCTGCATCGGGATAGCCGTCTTCGGTTTTATTCAGCTCGCATAACATATAACCGCTATAAAATTTTTGAGCGGTTTCCTTGTCGATGTTTTCGGATATAAATTTACGCAATACAACAGGCTCTAAAGTGTTGCCCATTTCAGCGGAAAAGCCTGCCGGTTCTTTTTTTATTCTGCCGGTTTTTTCCTGCCATAAAGTTAAAGCAGTTTCGCTGTAACCATATAATGATTCTGATTTTTCGGGGTGCTGGATAAGTTTTGAAATGTCAGATGCACCGATTTTTGAAGAGCGTTCTTTCGTGAAGTTTTTTATGTATTGCATTTGTTACTCCTTCTTTTATATTAAAAATTAAAACTAAAATGTCAATAAAAATTTTTTAACTTCTTCTATTCTTTTCTTTGTTATATTAAAATATTTTTCATCAAGCTCAATGCCGATAAAGTTTCGCCCCGTGTTTACACAAGCAACGCCTGTTGAGCCTGAGCCCATGAATGGGTCTAAAACTAAATCATTTTCTTTACTACTTTTTTCAATAATTTGTTGTATTAATTCTAAAGGTTTTTGGTTTTGATGTAATTGCTTTTTCCCAGCAACTCTATCGAAATACCACACATCAGAAATTCGTTTTCCATTTAATTCCCGTCTTCCTTTATTTGCATAAATTATTAACTCATATTGTTTGCCATATTGCGCTTTTAAATCTCCAGCAGTCCAATTATTTTTTACCCACACAATTATATTTTTTATTTTAAACCCAGCTTGTTGTATGCTATATTTAAAAAATTCAACTGTATCTGGACTGCAAAAACAATAAAAAGCTGTATTATCTTTTAAAACTCTATAACTTTCATAGATAAAATCAATAATTAACTGCTCATTATTATCATTTATAATAGTATTACAAAATCTATGAGTTTTATCTTTTCTACGATTAGTTTTGTAATTAATTAAATACGGTGGGTCGGTCAGCACCAAATCAACGCTACCAGCTGGGATATCTTTCGTTAGTTTCAGGCAGTCACCCTGATATAATTTTATAACCATAACTTCCCCTTTTCAAACAAATTATTCTTCCTCTCTAACCCGTTTTTCAAAACCTGTAATTTTTCTTCCTGCGACAATCTTTTCATTTCTGTTTTTTTCTCCTCCTGTTTTACACTGTGTTTATTTTCTGACAATTTTATTTTAATTTCTTCCTGTCGCTCTGTTAATTCATGTTCATCTAATAACACTAACTCACCGTCCACCATAACCGGCAAGCGTCTTTTCTTTGTCGGTATTTCTTCGCTTGTAAAATCATAACCGCAAATATGACAG
>DMWH01000204.1:0-4672 GCA_003483345.1 Clostridiales bacterium
GAAAAAATCTCAAGAGCTAAAATATTAAATATAATAGGAAGTTACAAAAAAGGTGAGCATTTAGATAATCCTAAAATCAATAAATATATTATCTATGACAAGATTAATCAAGCTAATATAAAATTTGATAAACAAACCAACGTCTGCATGGATGGAGAAATATATACTTACAATGAATTAAATATATCGACGGAAAAAAACGCCTTGAAATTTTGGATTCCAAAAGGCGTTCAATTGCAAACACAACAAATCGAAAATCATTCATTTGTGTAAATTTGGGGATAGTTCAATTTTTTCTCATCCTGTGAAATTATTCGGTGCCTGAAGTATTCGGTGCCAGGGAAACCTCCATATTTTCGGAGCTTTCCCAGGCACCAAGTGTTGGTGTTGGTGCCTGGCACCGGATAAAGAAACTGTCCTCGTTTAGAATGAAAGTTTTTCAACCAGGACATTGTTTTTCATTATTAAATTTACAACGACAGTGCCTATGAAAACAACTACCGCAAACTCGCCTGCTCCAACATATAATGCATTCAATAAAAAGGGAGTGTTAAACAAATAAGTTAATTCTGCTCCTACCAGTAAAGCGTTTGTAATTACAGGTCCCAAACTTGCTATAATCAGCGCTTTTTTATTNNATGAATACTATTGCCAAAAATGTTGCAAATGAGCCTACCGCAATGTCGATTACCCCAAAGGGGCTCGCTAAGTTAGCCAATATGCATCCCAATACTAAGCCGAGACCATATCTTGGCTCTATAAATGCAAACAAGACCAATACTTCTGATATTCTAAACTGTATCTGCTCGTAGCTCATCCATGCAAAGGCATAGGTCAAAGCAGCATAAGCCGCCGCTATAAGAGCAGTACGTGTTATAAACTGATTGTTTCTTTTCATTAAAAAAACTCCTTTCGAATATATTCTCGGAGTCACTAAAAAACCTTGATTTTTTAAGTGGGTGCCAAGAAAACACTATTGATTAAGTTTTTAAGGGACGGTCCTTTTTGTTTTCTTAAAAAAGAATCGTCCCCAAATATTTTTATCTCTTGCTGAACTGTGAAGCTCTTCTTGCTTTTTTCAAACCGTATTTCTTTCTTTCTTTCATTCTGGAATCTCTTGTTAAGAATCCGGCTTTTTTTAGCAAGGGTCTTAATTCCTTGTCTACCTGTAAAAGCGCTCTTGATATACCATGTCTGATCGCTCCGGCCTGACCTGTATATCCTCCGCCCTTTACATTTACCAGTACATCATATTGACCGAATGTATCAGTAATCATTAAAGGTTCTCTTACAAGGTTTCTTAAAGTTTCATATTTGATATAATCATCTAAATCTCTTTCATTTATGTTGATTTTCCCTGTCCCGGGAACTAATCTTACTCTTGCTATCGCTTTTTTTCTTCTGCCTGTTCCTCTGTACTGTGCTTCCATCGTATTCCTCCTCTCCCATTAAAACTCGTATACTTGCGGTTTTTGAGCCTGATTATTGTGCTCGGGACCTGCGTATACTTTTAATTTCTTTAACATTTTTCTTCCAAGGCTGTTCTTTGGAAGCATTCCCTTTACTGCCAGATAAACAGGCTGTGTTGGTTTACTTCGGAATAAATTCCTGTAAGGTACTTCCTTCAAACCACCCGGATATAGAGAGTGGTGTCTGTATAATTTCTGATCTAATTTTTTACCTGTCAATACAACCTTTTCAGCATTTACTACTATTACAAAGTCTCCTGTATCAACATGCGGTGTATATATAGCTTTATGTTTACCTCTAAGAAGTTTGGCAACTTCTGTTGCAAGTCTACCTAATGTCTTACCTTCGGCATCTATGACATACCATGCCCTTTCAACTTCATTAGGTTTAGCTAAGAAGCTTTTCATTTTCTTTCCTCCTGTAATTCTACTGTATTAAATTATCTGTTTATCTATTCAAAAAACCTAACTCCGGGGCATTGGAACGGTTTTTTTCTCTTTTCATACCTAAAGTATTTTATATTAAATAAATTATAATGTCAAGCACTTTTCAGGCACTTTTTCATTAATATCCCGGCTTTATTTATAATTTACCTTCATTAAAAACAACCCTTGGGGAGGAGCCGTCTGCCCTAATACTTTCCTGTTTTTATTAATTAAAGCATCTTCTATGCAATCAATGCTTTTTATTCCTTTCCCAATATCAATTAAGGTTCCTGCAATAATTCTTACCATATTGTACAAAAATCCATCGCCCTTAATATAGAGTTTTAACAAATTTTCCTCTTTTATAAGCTCGGTATCGTAAATAGTTCTCACCGTTGTTTTTACATAGGAGCCTGAAGCCATAAATCCTTTGAAATCATGGGTTCCCTTAATCAATTTAAGGGCTTCTTTCATTTTATCAATATCCAAAGACTGCGGGATAAAACATGAATACCTTGAATAAAACGGATTCCCGACCCTATCATTGTAAATTTGATACATATATGTTTTATCAAGTGCATCAAATCTTGCATTAAAACTCATATCAACATCAACAGATTCCAATATCCTTATATCCGGGGGCAAATTTGCATTAAGCGCAATTTTAATCTTGTCTTCGGGTATTTTGGTGTCTGCTTTGAAATTTGCAACCTGCCCCAAGGCGTGAACGCCGCCGTCAGTCCTTCCTGAGCCCCTTAAATCAATTTTTTGCTTCATTACTATACTTAATGCATTTTCAATCGTTTCTTGAATTGTAACCTTATTTAATTGGGTTTGCCACCCGTGATAAGCAGTACCGTCATAGGCAATTAAAAGTTTAATATTTCTTACCATATCTTAATTATTAATACTGCTGCAAAATAAACCGTAAAAACAAATGCTGCAGCATAATCACCCTTTGATATTTTCATTTGCCTCATTCTTGTTCTGTTCTCTCCTCCACGATAGCATCTTGCTTCCATCGCCATTGCCAATTCATCGGCACGTCTGAATGCACTTATGAAAAGCGGAACCAAGAGAGGAACTAAATTTTTTGCCCTGCTCATAATATTGCCGCTTTCAAAATCAGCACCTCTTGATTTCTGTGCCTTCATTATTTTTTCTGTTTCTTCCATAAGGGTAGGAATAAAGCGAAGAGCAATTGTCATCATCATTGCCAGTTCATGTGCAGGAAGGCCGAATCTTTTAAACGGCTTTAACAGACTTTCGATACCGTCAGTCAATATAATGGGCGACGTTGTCAGTGTCAGCATAGATGTTCCCATTATTAGAAGAGTAAGTCTTACAGCCATAAATCCTGCCTGCCTCAAACCTTCTTCAGTAATCTTTATTACTCCGATGGTATATATAACTCTTCCCGGCGTCATCAAAAGATTGATAATAAATGTAATTAATATGATGAATAATATGGGTCTTAATCCTTTGATTACAAATTTAACGGGTACTTTTGAAATAGTAATAATAACGGTCAAAAATATAATAACAAATATGAACCCTGTAAAGCTTTCAATCAAAAATAATGAAATTATAAAAATAAATGTCATGATTATTTTAAGCCTGGGGTCAAGGTTGTGTATGGGAGAATCAACAGGATAATGCTGTCCGATAGTTAAATTCTTAAACATTTCTTCTCCTCACTTCCTTTAATATTTCTTCTTTTGCTTCTTCAATTGTGAGTATATCCTGTTTAATATTAAATCCTCTATTCTTAAGCTCCCTTACGATAGAAGCTGTCTGAGGAATTCCAAGGCCTATTTTTTCCAATTCTTCAGCTTGTGAATAAATTTTCTTTGGACAGCCCTCCATATGTATTTTCCCCTTGGATAAAACTATAACTCTGTCCACCAGTTTTGCTATATCCTCCATACTGTGTGATACCAACACAACGGTAAATTTAGACTCCTCATGCAATTTTTTTATTTGATTAAATATTTCATTCCTGCCTGCAGGGTCGAGACCGGCAGTGGGCTCATCTAATATAAGGTACTGCGGTTTCATTGCAAGTACGCCTGCAATTGCAACTCTTCTTTTTTGACCTCCCGATAACTCGAAGGGAGATACATCTTTTATTTTATTATAATTAAAACCGACTAATTCCAATGCCTCTTTTACCCGAAAATCAATTTCTTGCTGGGAGATATTTAAATTCATTGGTCCAAAGGCTACATCCTTTGCAACTGTTTCTTCAAAAAGCTGGTATTCGGGGTATTGAAATACTAATCCTACTGTTTGACGAATCAACTTTAATTCTTTCTTATCTTTGCCGACTATTGTGCCGTCAACTTCAACTTTACCTTCAGTGGGAAGCTCGAGGCCGTTAAAAAGCTGTATCAAAGTTGATTTGCCGGAGCCGGTATGTCCGATTATTCCCACAAATTCGCCTTGGTTTATCGTAACGCTCACATTATCCAATGCCAAGGTTCTAAACGGAGTGCCTTCACTGTATATATATTTTATGTTTTCTGTTCTTATTGACATAATATGTCCACCAATTCCTTTATATCTATTATATCAGGAGGCAGTTTCAGCCCTTCTTTAATAAGTTCCTGTGCTAACTCGGTTACCTGCGGAACATCCAAACCGTATTTTTTAATTTCATCAATATTTCTGAATACTTCCTTAGGTTTCCCGTCCAATTTAATATTTCCTTTATCCATAACTATGACTCTGTCTGCTTGGACAGCTTCGTCCATATAATGTGTAATTAGAAGTATGGT
>DMWH01000204.1:4799-7212 GCA_003483345.1 Clostridiales bacterium
CACGCCTAAATTTTCGGGACCGAATGCAATGTCTTCCTCAATGATGGTTGCCACTAACTGATTATCAGGATTTTGGAACACCATACCGGCTGTCTGTCTTATATCCCAAAGTTTAGAATCATCTGAGGTATCCATTCCTTTAACAAAAATTTTCCCTTCGGTAGGAAGTAAAATTGAATTTATTAATTTAGCCAGCGTTGATTTCCCAGAGCCATTGCGGCCTATAATTGCAGTAAACTCTCCGCTTTTTATATTCAGGGAAACTCCGTTTACTGCATAAGAGGAATTTTTATCATATTTAAATTTTACATTGTCTATTTTGATTATGTATTCTATCATTTTACACCCTTATTTGAATTTTTGCGTTAAAAGCTGCATAAGAATAATATCATCATTCGCATTATTTTACAACAGTAATTTACACTAATGTTACGGTTATCGGTTTCTTTGGAATTACAAAAAAATAAAAGGCTGAGCAAAGTATATCACTCTGCACGCCTTTTATTTTATTCGTTTAATAATAATTCATCATCCTGTTTTCACACAATATTTATGATAACAAAAGAGCGCCTTTGGAATTTTCTAAAATTATTGTATAATTATGCGCCCACTCCAAAAGCACTGAACTTGTTAATATAATCAATAATTCATAATTTTCATATAATAGGTTATAACCATATGGGAGGAAATATAAATGTTTTGTTTAAGAAATAAAATAAATATATGTGACTTTAAACCTGACATTGCCCAAAACTTAGGTAATTTATCCTTAACTGTGCGTAACAGATCAAGCAATGAGCCTGTTGCTTTTGCTGAAGTAAGTGTTTATTATTTGACTATATATGGAGTTTATGGCGAGGGAGGAGAAGCAAGTATGATGGTAAGGCACATAACGGATGAAAACGGCAGAATCCCTGTTATTGAACTGCCTGTCATTGACAGAATCAATCAGCCTAATAACTCGTACTTTGTTACCGTAAGGCATTTCAGATATTACCCTGTTAATATAATGAATATACCGATATACCCTGATATTACCACCGAATACAATGTGATGATAACACCGCTGACCGAACAACATCCTGAATATGAATTTCATATAAGTCCGGAATTGATACGACAAAGGGAGAATTTGCAAAACAATTACAAAACACTGTTTTAACGAGGCGTAATCACCCGCCTCGTTAAAATTTATATACTCAGCTCTTTCATTTATATGCCATACTAATCTCTTACTATTATAAAATTATCTTCAAGCAAGTGCCAGTTTTGAATAAATTCATACAGCAAATTCCAATATGTTATACCCCTTATACCATATTCCTTGACAAGATCGAATTTCGCCTTAAGACTTCTCGGGTCCTCAAACCAAACCTCATGCATCCTTCCCTGCTCATCCGAATAATAGAAAAACGGAGATTGACTTATTTCATCATACTGTATTTGTGCATTATTATCCTGTGCTCTTATAATTGCTGTTTGAGCACTTATAATTTCAGCTTCCCTGCCGCTTACATAGGGTATAATCCAATCCTTGGCGTAAAGTGGCAGTCCGATAAAAATTTTTTCTCTTGGAATTATAGATAAGGCAAAATCTAAAACATTTCTTAAATCATTTATAGGTATAATCGGTGCAGGCGGACCTTCAATCAATCCCCAATTATAGGTTTTCAATAATACAAAATCGACAATCCTTCCAATTGCCTCATAATCATATGCCAAATAATCCGGACTGATGAACTTAGGCATTAAGGCAACAGAAATATAAAAACCTTCCGTATTTAACCTGCTTCCGGCAACGTGTAAAAAGTTATTGTATGCATCTCTGTCTTCAGGCAGTATATTATCAAAGTCAAACTTAACTCCTCTGTATCCCTTTTTTATCATAATGCTGATAATATTATCTATAAGTTCATTCATTACAGTCATATCGTTAAGAATAATATGAGCAGCATTTGTTCCTGTATCATAATATGAATAATTTACTACCGACATAATAGGTATAACATTATTTAATATTGCTAACTGGATTGCTTGTTGGTCATTAATCCAAAACAGACTTCCATCTTCTCTTGCTATATACGAGAACGGTGTTAAATAAGTTAAATATTTCATCGAGTTGCTCAATACGGGAACGTCTGTATTGCCAAAGACATAGCTGATTCCGTTTACTTCAATCGGCGGTTTGCGCACTTGAGGTATTATTAATGTTACTCCCGGATAAATCAATTCCGGATTAATTATCTTGTTAGTCGATATAAGTTCTCTAAACGGAATAGAAAATCTATCGGCTATATCCCTCAAGGAGTCACCGGATTTGACCGTGTAAAGAATGCCCGGTATCAAATGATTACCCTCCTGTATTTTAATATACTGTATTATATTCTTAACAAAAAAATTGGGGACGGTTTTT
>DMWH01000178.1 GCA_003483345.1 Clostridiales bacterium
ATTCCTATATATTGACCGATTCCATGATGCTCATGTACTACATAATCTCCTACTTTTAAATCGGTGAAAATTTCAATTGCAGCACCCTTGCGTTTTTTCGTCTTGCGGGATTTGCGCTTGACAGAGCCAAGCACCTCATTTTCTGTAAGCACAAGGAGCTTATTGTCGTAGTATTCAAATCCTTTTGTTAATTCTCCCGGTGCAATTACCACTTGTCCGCTTTCTGCTGCGTTGGTATCTTTAGACAATGTGGTTGTGCATTCATAATCATTTAATAAATTATAAAGTTTCCTGCAGCTTTCATAGGTGCTTAGTATAATATCTACTTTATAGCCCTTGTATTTCAGCCTGTTTAAATCTTTTGACAGCTCTTCAATCTTGCCGTAGTAAGAAGGAGCTTCTTTAAAAAGCATATGAACAGAATCATCTGTTTTAATTATTTTCTCTTTACCGTTTATAGAAATGAAAGGTTTTTTGGAAATCTTCGTCAATAGTTCATGCTCGCTTATATATACTTCACTTTGATTTGAAAAAATTTCTCCTCTTTCAAATAATTCAGTATATTTCAGCTGAAAGCTTTCATTTAAATCATTAAGTTCTTCAAATATTCTTTCAGGCTCATCAAGAAGAAGAATAGAATCATCTTCAAAATAATCTATAATATTTGAAAAAGATTCCTTTATAAATGGTATCAAAAGGTCGGCATTTTCAATACCCATACCGCCCATAAGCTTATCTTGATAGCTCTTGTAAAGGTTCTTTAAATTCTTAAAAGCTTCTTTGCTTAAGCTTTGGTTTTGACTCTGCTTATCATAATCCTTTTCAATTTCAGATAAAATAATTTTTATTTCTTCTTTTTTAAACAAGATGTCGCTGCAAGGAAGAATCTTAGCGGATTTAATGTTCTTAACCGAGCGCTGTGTTTTTAAATCGATTAATCTTATTGAATCTACTTCATCATCAAAAAATTCTACCCTGAACGGATTTGCTTCTGAAGGAGAAAAAATATCAATAATTCCGCCTCTTACAGAAAATTGGCCAACCCCTTCGATGGCATCCACTCTCTCATATTTAAGCTTAATCAAATTGCTTCTTAATTCATTTAAATCATAACTGTCGCCATATTTTAATTCTATAATGCTTTCCTTAAATCTATCTTTAGACATTACTCTTGTAATTATTGAATTAATTGAAGCAGTTACAATACATTTCCGCTTATTTAAAATGTTATTTAACAGATTTGCCCTTTTATACTCCACATCCTTGCTTAAAGCATCAACATTATACAAAATAAATTCTTTAGGCTGAAGGCGTTCTGAATGCTCTGTATAAGCTCTAATAATCTCTTCGTACTTTTTCGATTTTGCTTCACTGCTTGTTAGAATTAATATTTTATCGGATGTATCTAAAAGATTGCATGCTAAATAAGCTAATCCTTCCTCATTGAGTCCTTGGATAAGCTGGCTTTTTTCCTTATTATAATTTGAACAAATCTTTTTGAATTTTTCTGTTCTTTGAAACTGGTCAAACAAAATTCTGTTCATATTTTTCCTTTATTTGTCATTGCTGATAAACTAGTTATATGGTACACGTACCTTACGTTAAGGTGTGTCCCCCTTCATATTGAATTTCTGCATTGCGCTGTCTATACCATTTTCAATAATTTCTACCGCTGCTTCAGATGCCCTTTCAATAATGGGAGTGACTATATCTTTTTCATTCCTTGAAAATTTCTGCAGCACAAAATCTGCCAAATCCATTTCCTCATTTCTTCCTATTCCTATTCTTATGCGCGGAAACTCGCTCCCGATACTGTCAACTATTGATTTCATCCCATTATGAGTGCCGGCACTTCCACTCGGTCTTATTCTTAAAGCCCCCAGGGGTATATCTATATCATCGTAAATAACAATGAGATTTGACGTTGAAATTTTATAAAATTTAACTATTTCTGCTATGGCAATTCCGCTTTTATTCATGTAGGTTACGGGTTTAACAAGCATGACTTTTTCTCCGTTTATGGAAGTATCCCCATATACGGAGTTAAATTTTAGTTTATTCAATTTAGTATTAAGTTTTCCAGCTAAATATTCTACTGCCATATAACCTGCATTATGTCTTGAGCTTGCATATTCCTTACCTGGATTTCCAAGTCCTGCAATTACATACATATTAACCTCTTTAAAATCTGTTTTTGCCTCTTCCTTCTTTATTGACCTGCCTAGCTCTTGCAATTGCTAAATCTCCCTCTTTGACATCTTCCGTAATGGTAGAGCCTGCAGCCACATATCCGCCTTTTTCAATAGTAACGGGAGCAACTAAATTTGAATTGCTTCCTACGAAAGCTCCGTCGCCGACTATTGTTTTATGCTTCTTCTTTCCATCATAATTAACAAAAACAACTCCGCATCCTATATTAACATTTTTACCTACTTCTGCATCACCTATGTAAGCCAGATGAGATGATTTTGAATTGTCGCCAATGATTGATTTCTTTACTTCAACAAAATCACCAATTTTTACATTTTTACCTAAATTGCTTCCGGGTCTTAAATATGCAAAGGGTCCTACATTTGTTCCGTCATCGATATAAGATTCAATAACCTTTGAGCTTTCAACGGTTACATTATTTCTTACGGTGGAATCAATTATCCTTGAGTTAGGTCCGATTGTGCAGTTGCTTCCTATAACCGTTCCTCCCTCCAAATATGTATTAGGATAAATAACCGTATCTCTGCCTATTTTAACCGAATCATCTATATATGTGCTATCCGGGTCAATGATTGTAACACCTGAATACATATGTCTTTGATTTATTCTTTTTTGCATTATTTTTGTTACTTCAGCAAGTTGTACCCTGTCATTTACAGCCTTGATATCATCTGAGTCCTCTAATAGCCACCCTCCTATATTAGCACCTTCATTATTTAAAACCTTTATGGTATCCGTAAGATAATACTCATTCTGTGAGTTATTCTTGGTAATTTTCTTCAAAGCATATTTTAAGAGCTCACCCTTAAAACAGTATATCCCCGTATTTATTTCCTTTATATTTTTAATTTCTTCAGATGCATCCTTTTCTTCTACTATTTCATCGATAGACTTATCCGACTTTCTTACTATTCTTCCGTATCCCCTTGGATTATCTAAATAAGCTGTCATTATCGATGCAGCACAGTTATTCTCAAAATGATAGTTCATAAAGTCAATTAATGTTTCTTTTTTAACAAGCGGTCCGTCAGCACAAAGTATTAAAACCGTTTCATCGTCATCGATGTAGTTTTCTGCAGCCATAACGGCATAGCCCGTTCCATAGGGATGCCCTTCACCGATAGGCTGTTCAACAGTTTGTACATTCATATCCTTAATATTGTGTCCAACTTTTTCTTTTCCATGTCCCAAAACAACAATATTTTTCTCTATACCTGAATTTAAAGATGCTTCAATTATGTATTTTATCATTTCTTTTCCACATACTTTATGCAGCGTTTTCGGTAGATCTGATTTCATTCTGGTACCTTCGCCTGCTGCCAAAATTATTGACATACTCATAATAAATTCTCCTTAATGCGAATCTGTAATACTGAGTTATTATATATCATAATATTTAGTAAGTCAAAAAATATTCAGGGACATTACTCTAATATTTAAAAAAAATTGATAGAGGAAATTCACCAATTTTGATTCATATTACCTTTAGACACAATAAAAGGGTCTATGAAAGACCCGAGTACTGTTGACTGTAAATCATCAGTAACAGCGCTACATAAGAGCGGCTTCTTCCACGTTTTCGCTTTCTTCTGTGCGCTTTTCTTCATATGCTTTAAATACAGCCTCTGCAACAAGATTCCTTGTTTCAGAATTGATTGGATGAGCTATATCTTTAAACTCTCCGTCCGGCATCTTCCTACTGGGCATTGCTATAAACAACCCTTCTTGACCTTCAATTATTTTAATATCATGTACCACGAAACAATCATCAAAGGTTACGGAAACGATTGCCTTCATCTTGCCCTCAGAATTAATTTTTCTTACCCTTACGTCTGATATTTTCATACTGTCACCACCTTCCCCCAATAATTATGTCCAATTTTATTCATTATACTATAAATACCCAAAAATAGCAAAAAAACATTTTCATAAATATATGAAATTATTTTAACAATTTCGGATTTGGTTTTATTTCGATAACACCTTCTTTTATACTTTTATTATTAAGTATCAATAATGAAGTATAATTATCTACTAATTTCTTTTCCGGCTCTATAGTTTCAATAACAACAGCAGTCCCTACAACATTTGCATTAAATTCCCTCATCATATCCTCCATTCCTTTGCAGGTTCCGCCGCCTTTCATAAAGTCGTCAACTATTAGAATTTCAGCATTTTCTTTTAAAGACCTCTTTGATAATGACATGGTTTGAATATTGTTTGATGAACCCGAAACATAGTTTATGCTGACTGTTGCCCCTTCTGTAATTTTGTTGTTTCTCCTGATTACGGCCACAGGAACATTCAGCTTATGGCCTGTCATAATAGCTACGGGTATACCTTTCGTCTCTACGGTAACTATATAATCAATATGTTTATTACTAAATTGTGAAGAAATTACTTCGGCAATATTCGACACAATTCGAGGGTTGTTGAAAATATCGGTCATGTAAATAAAACCGCCGGGCAGTATTCGGTTTTTTTGCGAAAATAATGAGCATAACTGCTCAAGTATTTCATTTAATTCCTTCTTACCCAATATGGGTATAAACATAACTCCGCCTGAAACTCCTGAAATGGTTTCAATCCTGCCAAAATTCATCTCTGCAGCCAATTCCTTGACTATAGACACATCTTCACTTATTGTTGATTTTGCTGCATTGAAAATTTCACAAAAATAATTATATGAAAACAAACAATTTGGTTTTTCGGCAAAAATTTTCATCAATGCACCGATTCTTTGATTTCTTTTGTATTTTTTCATTTTATCACCAGCGAATGTTTTTATATAATTATATTACAAACGTTCGTATAAATCAAGACTTAATTCAGCTGCCCTCCTGCAAATATTATTGAGGTTTCAGCCAAAATCTCCATGGGGTTAATAAAGTTTCCTTCCAATTTATATATATATTGTGCTGACGAAAGCTCAGTGCAGCCTAACAAAAATACGTTTGCTCCCAATTCCTTTAATTCATCTGCGCATTCAAAGAAAAGACTTGTGCCTGCATCGTAATTGCCTTTTTTTATAACATCATAAATGAATTCCATTATTTTTCCCTGTGTTTTTATTGGTACAACTGTTTTTATCCCCAATTCGGCATAATATTTTTCATAAATTTTTGTTTTAATAGTACCGTCAGTAGCCATTATTCCAACTACAGCATCCTTTCCATATTTGTCATATGTATGCTTAGCTGCCTCTTTAGGCATGTTAATAAAGGGAATGCTGATATTTTTCTTTATTTCCTCTATAAAGTAATGTGCAGTATTGCAGGGCATTATTAAAAAGTCCGCACCGCTGTTTTCAAGCATCTTCGCTGAATTAACCAATTCATTTACCGGACTTTCCTCATTACCGAGTATAGCTAAAGTTCTGTCCGGAATTTTTGTATTGTTATCAATTAAGATACGAATGTGGTCCTGGTCTTTTTCTGCCTTTGTTCTTAAAACAATTCTTTCAAATAAGTGTACTGTGGCAAGAGGCCCCATACCGCCTATAATTCCTATTATTTTCATAGTCCACCTCATAATTTTTATTGCTAGATTATATCATATTACTTACATTGTGACAAGGGGACGGGGGTGTTGTCATCAAAGATGACAACACCCCCGTCCCCTTGTCATTAATTAACATAAATCCAAATAATTTACTCCGTCTTCAGGTACAATAATTTTTATGCTGCCATCATTTTTCATCCCTACAATAAACAAGGTATAATGCATGTAAGGTGCAGCATCTATCCAATGATCTAAGATTTCAGTGCCGTCGGGTTTCTTTAATTGCAATGTATATCTTCCCGATGGGATTGCCACATTACACGATACTTTTCCATACTTAATATCAGAAAATAGAATAGTTCCGTCCGACGCCGACATTACTACTTCTGGTTCATCGATACACAAATTTGCCAACCGCAATGCTGACATATTACTTGTCATATTATGTGCTTTTTGCTCAGGTACCATTAAAATGCAAATATCCTTCTTATTTTCTTCATCAGCTGAGACGACTGCTGTGTATGCCAAGTTATAATCTATGTCTATATCCGATTCAAATAACAAATTACCATTTGGAGAGTGTATTAAAACATGGTAAGAATTCGGAGGAAACTTAACATATTTTGTGAATTCTCCGATTTTTAA
>DMWH01000146.1 GCA_003483345.1 Clostridiales bacterium
CCTTTTATCATTTTATCACCTCCTTATATTTCATATTGTAAATACGAAAATAAATATGATATGCTCATATTGTAATACGTATAAATAAGTGCATCTTTTTTATTTTATAATATGATTCTTTAAACATTCTTAAATTGCGGGGAGTACTATTATATTAAGAAAAAACTGAAATGTGATATAAATATGAAATTCAAACAAATATGATAAGAATCATCACGTATTATCTACACCACGATAAATGAATGCGCTTTGTTTTCCCGGGCGAAAGATCTCATGAGATTCTTCATATGCGTTCAGAATGACACTGACGAATCAGGTGCATGAATGATTGCATTCCGGCACCTGACTTTTACTTAGGTATATTAATTTTCTTTTCTTTAGATTCTCTGTATAAAACAAATTTGCCGCCTATACTTTGAACATATTCAGCACCTAGAGATTCTGCAACTTCATTTGCAACAGACTTTGCATCCAGCATGCTGTTTTTTAATACACTCACCTTGATTAATTCTCTGGCATTAAGTGCATCGTCAATTTGTTTTAATACGCTGTCAGTAATACCGCCTTTGCCTATCTGCATTATTGTATCAACAGAATTTGCCAAAGCTTTTAAATAACTTCTTTGTTTTCCGGTAAGCATTTACTCTCCTTTCAATCTACAAAATCAAATTCTATTCCGCATACGCTGATTAAGTCTCCTTCTTCAGCGCCGAGTTCTTTTAATTTCTGTATTACACCCTTGTCAATCAGTACCTTTTGAAAATTCGAAAAAGATTCAAAATCATCAAAATTTGTTGATGCAACAAGTCTTTCAAGAAAATCTCCTTCTGCTGAATAATAACCGTCTTCTTTTGTTACAAGAATTGTATCTCTTTCTTTTTTGTCTAAGAAACTTTCAACAGCTTCTTCATCAACAAATTCAATTTCTTCTTCAATCTCTAAAAGTCTTTCATAGGCTCTTTTCTTAAGAAAGTCAAGTCCGCTGCCTGTTGCGGCAGAAACTTGAATTATTTCATATTTTTCTGAAAATTCTTTTTTAATTCTTTCGGCATTATTTATAGCATCCGGCAGCTCCATTTTGTTTAAAACAATTATTTGTTCTTTTCCGGATAGTTTATTGCTGTATTGTTTAAGCTCATCATTTATTTTATGGAAATCTTCAACCGGGTCTCTTCCCTCTTGACCGGAAGCATCGATAACATGCAAAAGCAGCTTTGTTCTTTCAATATGCCTTAAAAAATCAAGCCCGAGACCTGCACCTTCAGAAGCACCTTCAATAAGCCCCGGAATATCTGCAAGCACATAGCTGTGTCCTTCTCCTATGCTCACAACTCCAAGATTCGGTTTTAAAGTCGTGAAATGATAATTTGCTATTTTCGGTTTAGCGCTTGTTATAGCTGCTAATATTGTTGATTTCCCCACGTTTGGAAACCCTATTAATCCGACATCGGCAAGAAGCTTAAGCTCAAGAATAATTTCTCTTTCATCGCCCTTGGTTCCAGGCTGTGCAAAACGGGGAGTACGCCTTATGGAACTTTTAAATTTAACATTTCCTTTTCCTCCGCGTCCGCCTCTTGCTGCTACATATTGCTGTCCGTGGGTTTTTAAGTCTGCCAGTACTATGCCTGTTTCTGCATCTTTTACCAAAGTTCCGACAGGAACTCTCAGATAAAGGTCCTCCCCGGCAGAACCATATTGTTTTTTCCCTCTTCCGTCTTCACCGTTTTCCGCATGATAATGTTTTTTATATCTGAAATCCATCAATGTTCTAAGCCCTTCATCGGCAACCAAAATGACGCTTCCGCCGTCGCCCCCGTCGCCGCCTGCAGGTCCGCCCATTGGTATGTATTTTTCACGTCTGAATGCTACGCTTCCGTTTCCGCCCTTACCTGCTTTTACACTTATTTTTGCTATATCTACAAACATTTTTGTTCCTTTCCGCCACTCTTGTCATCCTGACAATCTTTATATTTCTTCATCTAAAAATGACCTACCGTATGGTAGGTCTTTTCTTTTATTATGCATCTAATTCAACAGGATATACACTGACCTGTTTTCTTGTTTTATCTTTTCTTTCGTACTTAACCTTTCCGTCAATCATGGCAAATAGCGTATCATCACTTCCTCTGCCTACGTTAACTCCCGGATGAAGTTTAGTACCTCTTTGTCTAACAAGAATATTCCCGGCCAACACGAATTGACCGTCGGTTCTTTTTACTCCCAATCTCTTAGAATTGCTGTCCCTGCCGTTTCTTGAGCTACCAACACCTTTTTTATGTGCAAATAACTGTAAGTTTAATTTCAATAACATTTTTACACCTCCTCGAATTTAAGTGTAATATAATCGCTGTAATCTTCCAATAATAATTCAATTCCAACCATGAAGGTTCTGTACACTATATCAGTTTTGTTATTATTCTCTAATGTCCTCAAACTCATTACTCCCTCATCATCGACGGTATATTCAATGTTTTCAGGGGTAATTCCCGCCACAAGGTTCAATGAATTCAATGCTGTGTAAGACAAAATGGAAACTGATGCGCATACTATGTCCAATCCTTCTTCAGCGTAATCCGAATGGCCTTCTACTATAAAACCTTTGAATTCATCCTTGGTTCTATATATGGTAACTGTAATCATACTATCCTACTATCTTCTCAACCTTAATTTGAGTATATGGCTGACGATGACCTTGCTTTTTCCTGTAGTCTTTTTTAGACTTGTATTTGAAAATTATTATTTTTTTAGCTTTGCCGTGGTTTTCAACTACTGCTTCAACTACTGCACCGTCAACATATGGTTTGCCTACATTCACTTTTCCTTCTTCGGCTACAAGCAATACCTTATCAAATTTTACGGTTTCACCTTCAGCGATATCAAGTTTTTCAACTCTTAACACATCGCCTTCTTGAACTCTATATTGTTTTCCACCTGTTTCAATAATTGCGTACATATTTTTACCTCCTCTTCCCAGTCTCGCCATTGCAGGTACTTAGCGTTTTCAACCTGATCCGTGCGGCTCTAACAGATATTGATTGTATCAAACTATAAAAAAATTGTCAACTTATTTTTTGATGACCTAACCCCATTTTTCTGAAAAATGGATGGTAGGTCAGACGCAGCACATTCCCATTTTGCACGACCACAGGGAGTGAGCAAAATGGTGATGGAGCCTGCGAAACTGCTATATTTGATATATTCCATTTACATTGGACAACTTTCCTATTTTCCCGATGATGATTTCATCGGTAAGAATTTTATCATCCTGCTCAATAAATATTTTAATATCGTATTTTTTTTCAATTTCAGCAATAATATCCATACAGCTTTTGATTATTTTATTGTACAATATACATCCCACATTTAAAATAACAGCTTCGGAAGATGTATTATGCTTAATATTCTTTATTATTCCTTCAATTTTAATAAATATATACATTTTTGAAATGCTTCTGCCGCTTCCGCTGCAGTGTGAGCACTCTTCGGTTATCAGATTAAAAAAGTTTTCCGTGTTTCTTTTCCTTGTTATTTCCATAATACATAGCTTTGTCATTCCGATAACATTTGTCTTTGTTTTATCATCCCTAAACAATGACTTGGCTTTAGCTATTAGCAGATTAATACTTTCTTCCTTCTTAACATCAATGAAATCAATTAAAATAATTCCGCTTAAATTTCTCATCTTTATCTGCCTTGCAATTTCTTCGATTGCAGATAGGTTTATAGCCAAAGCTGTTTCTTCCATATTTCGGCTTCCGGTATATTTCCCGCTGTTTACATCGATTACCGTCAATGCTTCCGTAACATCAATTATTATGAAGCCTCCGTTATCAAGCTCAACTCTTCTTTCAAATAGCATATTTATCTGGCTTGCAATATTGAAATTTTCAAAAACCCTTTGTGCCTGTATAATTTTAATATTTTTAAGAATATCTCCGGGCAAGCCCGAAATCATATCATTAAATTTATCTTTTGTAATTTTATCTTCAACATAGATTTCTTCTACACTTGAGTCTATATAGTCCAAAAATAACCTGTCAATGAGAGAATTGCTTTTATGCAAAAGCTTCGGTGCATATGAATATTTATATTCCTTTTCAATCTTCATATATATATTGGAAAGCATCTTATATTCCTTTTCTATTGCTTCTTTGTGACTGCCCTTGGCGAATGTTCTTATTATCATTCCGTTTCCGTTTAAGATTATACTTTTGCCTATTTCTTCAAGTCTTTTTCTCTCATCCGGGTCTTTGATTTTCTTTGAAAGATTAACTACATTATTATTGGGAATAAATGCTATAAATTTTCCTGTCAATGAAATATTGGTTGTAACAGAAATATTTTTCTCCCCCATTGGCTCTCTCACAACCTGAACCAAGAGTTCATCACCTGTTTTTAACACTTTGCTGATATTTGAAACGTCTTTTTTCTTAATTTTCAGTTCTTTTAAAAACTTATCGGAAAGCAGGTCATCCAAAAACAAATATGCATTTTTATTAAGGCCTATGTCAACAAAGGCAGCTTGCATGCCGGGAAGAATATTAATAACCTTTCCTTTATAGATATTGCCTACAACTTTTTGATTATTGTTTAATTCAAAAAGATAATCAATAAGCTT
>DMWH01000206.1:0-2592 GCA_003483345.1 Clostridiales bacterium
ACTTCTGCTTTAAATTTTGTATGCGGTGTTATTGAACCCGGTTTTGCAAGAACTTGACCTCTTTCGATTTCATTTCTTTGAACTCCTCTAAGAAGGGCTCCGATATTATCTCCTGCTTGTGCCTGGTCAAGTAATTTTCTGAACATTTCAACTCCGGTACATACAACTTCTCTCGGCTCATCAGCCAAACCTACTATTTCTACCTTATCCTGAACCTTCAATACTCCTCTTTCAACTCTTCCTGTTGCAACTGTTCCTCTTCCNNGAACACGTCTTCCACAGGCATCAGGAAGGGCTTGTCTATTGCTCTTGCAGGTGTTGGAACTGTTTCATCCACAGCATTCATTAATTCAATAACTTTATCGCCCCATTCGCTGTCCGGGTTTTCTAATGCTTCCAGAGCCGAGCCGACTATTATAGGAATATTGTCACCGTCAAATTCATATTCGGTTAATAGTTCTCTTACTTCCATTTCAACCAATTCAATTAATTCAGGGTCATCAACCATATCAGCTTTGTTTAAAAATACTACCAACTGAGGTACTCCAACCTGTCTTGCAAGAAGAATATGCTCTCTTGTCTGAGGCATAGGACCGTCAGCTGCTGAAACAACCAAAATTGCCCCGTCCATCTGAGCTGCTCCGGTAATCATGTTCTTAACATAGTCAGCGTGCCCCGGGCAGTCAACGTGTGCGTAGTGTCTGTTTGGAGTTTCATATTCAACGTGAGATGTTGATATTGTAATTCCTCTTTCCCTTTCTTCCGGAGCTTTATCAATATGATCAAATGCTATAAATTCTCCGGTTCCGTATCTTCTGTTCAATACTAACGTAATTGCCGCCGTTAATGTTGTTTTTCCGTGGTCAACGTGACCGATAGTACCTATATTAACATGCGGTTTCGTTCTTTCAAATTTTTGCTTTGCCATTTCAATCCCTCCCGGATTATTTTTTAAATTTTTTTGGAGCTTACGAGCAGACTCGAACTGCCGACCTCCTCATTACCAATGAGGTGCTCTACCTCCTGAGCTACGCAAGCATGCTGTCAAACCCTTGTTGTTAACAAGTTTCATTATATCAACAACCGGAAAATAAATCAATAGGAAAATTTAAGAGATTCTCCTCACCCCACCCGATGACTTTGTCGTTTTGAGTGCAGGCTGCGAAGAATCTCATATTATGTATTGTGTCATATTGCTTTTGTTGTAAACAATGCCCATTTATCGAATGTTTTTTTCTTAACCCTTTGCAATGCATTATCTACTGATTTTAAATTAGTATTTAATATCTCAGCAATTTCTTTATATGTCTTTCCGTTAAAATATTCCTTTAATACGGAGTTTTCATAATCGCTTAAATATTGTGATGCAAATTCAATATAGTATTTTTTTTCTTCCTCATACATCAATATGTTTTCAGGATTATAAGAATCATCATACATTTGCTCTACAAAATCATATTCACTGTCACTTTCAAAACAATTAAATACAGTAAATATATTAACTGTTTCATATTTCTCTGACTTTCGCAGTGCTGAAATAATTTGTCTTCTTATGCATATTTCAGCATATGTTTTAAAGCTTACATCATACCTCTCATTATAAGTTTTCATCGCTTTAAAAAGCCCAATCATTGATTCCTGCAAAATATCATCTTTTCTTCTGTCTTCTATATTAAAAGAGTTGACAATTCTTCTAATCAAATAAAAATATCTTTTCATTAAGCATTTTTCAGCTTCTATATTTCCTACATTGAATTTTTTTATGAGTTCTCTATCCGTAAATAAGTCATATTCTTGCCCATATCTTAGATTACCGTATATAGCGCGAGAATTAATCATAAAGTTCCTCCAATTCATAACATATAAAATAATAATAAATTATATACTGTTATAATCAAAGGATATACATATTGAGAAATCATGAATTGTTGTCAAAGTGCTAAATTTTTTTTCTAATCTTATCAAGTTTATTCAAAGTTTCGGTATCCAGTATCCTATCGATATTAGCTCCTTTTTGACTCGGGTTTTCGGTTTTTATCCTAATATCCTTTTTAGTGTTTTCCAATTCCAAAATCAGCTCTTGAGCAGTGAGCCTTGTCCCTCCTCTTGACAAAACAATTTGTTGAATTGCTCTGTCTGACGTGGCAACCCGGACTTTTTCATACCTTCCTATCTTATCAAGCTGCTTTTCAATATAGCTGTCTGCTGTTTCATGCTCCTTAGTATAGACAACTTCCACTCCTGAAACATACTCTTTCTTTTCGCGGCTGCCTTTTACCAAGTGAGCATCAAATACAACAACTACCTTCAGTCCTTTGTATGCTTGATATTCAACTAGAAGCTCAATAAGCTTATTCCTTGCGTTTTCGATATTTCTTGAAATATCCCTGAAATACTGCCACTGATTTATAATATTGTATCCATCTATAAAAAGATATTCCTTCTTTGTTCTAGCCATTTTTATGTCCTTTGCTTCATTATTTCATATATAATAATTGAAGCTGCATTGGAAGCATTTAAAGAATTTATATTTCCCTTCATGGGGATTTTAATCAAAACATCACATTTTTCTTTAACCAGTCTTCCTAAGCC
>DMWH01000206.1:2650-3018 GCA_003483345.1 Clostridiales bacterium
GCACCGGCGGAAGATTTTGCAACAACACTATTTACTTGAGCAGCTCTTCTTTTGGGAATTATAACACCGTGGGCGCCTAAGCATTCGGCCGAGCGAATAATAGAGCCTAAATTATGGACATCGGTAATTTCATCAAGAATCACTATAAAAGGCTTTTCTTTTTTTTCTTTTGCATAATTAAATATATCGTCAATATCCTTATATTTATATTCCATAGCTTCTGCTATGACTCCCTGATGGTTTTTGTTCTCGCTTAATCTGTCCAAAAGTGCCCTATCAACATTTTTAATCAATATATTCTTTTTTTTAGCCAGCTCAAAAATTTTATTTAAAGAGCCTTGAGCCGCATCCTTATTTATCAGTATGGT
>DMWH01000206.1:3172-3619 GCA_003483345.1 Clostridiales bacterium
GCATCAGCCTTTACAAACCTGACGGTAAGCCTGTGCATTTTATTTACGCTTAAGTCATGATTTTTTAAAACATAGCTTCTTACCAGCAATTCATAAACAGCATCACCTGCATATGCCAGTTGTGCAGGTGAATACATATATGTTTTGTTCATTTTATCGCTTATTTTATTAAGAACTTCAAATTCTTTGGTTAATTTATTTTCTTCCAATTTACACCCTGCCTGGTATCTTCAAGCATAATACCCTTTTCCAAGAGTTCTGCCCTGATTTGGTCAGCCAGCTGATAGTCTTTATTTTTCTTTGCTTCCTGCCTTTTTTGAATCATTTCCTCGATATATGCAGACAGCTCATCATGAACCTCATCTTTTTCTTCTTCTTTTAACAAATCCAATGACAAGACCTTATCAAAATCTTCTATAAGGCTTAACTTTTCACAATTGTTTAATG
>DMWH01000206.1:3764-3912 GCA_003483345.1 Clostridiales bacterium
CTGCTTTCTGTAATGGGAATTTAAAACAAAATACCTGTATGCCAAAGGATTGTAACCTTTCTTAATAAGGAGTTCAAGGGTCAAAAATTCACCGCTTGACTTACTCATCTTTCCTTCATTGTCGATGAGGAATTCACCGTGCCACCAG
>DMWH01000278.1:0-4332 GCA_003483345.1 Clostridiales bacterium
TCAAATAAAATTCCATCAATATCATTATCATTAATAAACTCGAAATTTTCCCCCGCAATTTTTGTAATATCTTCTTTAGCAGCTTTTCTAAAAACTAAATTATCAAAGTTTTCTTTATGTATTACGTCCATATCTAAATTCATATCGTATTCGGAATGATGATAATCATCGGTTATCCTTTTAATAAAACTAATACCGCCGATTGAATTATTATCGCTTAACAAAAGCATTCCTTTAGAGTCTCTCTTGTTGAATTCATCTTTAACCAAAGAAAACAACCTTGTAAAAATCCCTCTTCTTCTATACTCCGGATGCACCATGCCGTTAACTTCTATTTCATCTCCGCCAAAATCACAAATTCCTGCGTATCCGACAAGTTTATTGTCATCGTAAAACATGAATTCATTTATCTTATTCATGTTATTGCCGTATTTTTCACCGTTACTGAGCTTGTAATCAATTTCTAATTTTAAATGTATTTTGTCATAATCAATACAAGCATTATTTAAATTATTAATATCATTAAAATCACTTTTATCTGTTCTCTCTTTTAACTTAATAAAACTATTGTTCATTTTCACCTTCATCATAAAATTTATTTGTATTTAATCAATACCTCAACTTAGACTCTCTACATTATTTATCATTTGTAACATTACCGTCTCCGCTTACAGGTATTACTTCACCTAATATAGAAGCCGGCGGTTTAATCATACATTTAACAAAGTCTTTTGTTCTGGCAATAACTTCCCTTATTTCTCTAAGCTCCTGACCTGCATATATCACTGGATCAGCAGGGACTCCATATGCTTCAATTCCCAGAGATTCAGAAATGTACAATGCTCGATAGAGATGATACTCTTGAGTTACAATAATTATTTTATCAGCCTGAAAGATTTCCATTGCTCGATAAATACTGTCATATGTAGAAATACCGGCATGATCCATAAAGATATGCTCTGAAGGGACACCATGGTCAATGGCATATTGTTTCATTGTATTTACTTCATCATAACCTTTTTTGGTATTGTCACCGCTCATCAATAACCTGTCAGAAACACCAAGCTCATAGAGAGCGATTCCCTCCAAAAGCCTGTCTTTAAGCATTGGACTTGGTGTTCCGTCCGCCCTGACACCGGCACCAAGGACAATGATACAATCTGCATTTAAATTGACAGCTTCATCAGATGATATAATTCTATCTTCAGCAGAATTCTTAACATATGTATTAATTGCTATAAGAATAATGAAGAATATTAATATTATAAAAAATGAACATTTAATCATTGTTTTTAGAAATATGAAACTTCCTTTCATTTTTCCCTTGTGTTTACTCATCATCTGCCTCTTCTTCTTTTATGTCAAAATAATCATTATTGATTTATACATTTCATTAATAGAGATATTGATTACAAGTGTTATATATATTCCTATTTCCCTTATTTATATATTACTTCAAAATCTTCAAAAACAACAGGCATGTCTTCCCTGAATTCAAAACCCACAAGTTTACCTTCTTCAGTAAAAAATCTGATATGTCCCTCACGCCATGATTCCAATGAATCATCTTCTCCTTCACGCTTACATATGTCAAATGTCATTTCCGAAAAAGGCACAATGGTTACGTTTCTTGTTTCAATAACGCATTTTGGTGAACCTTCAAAGTCAGTTACAATACTTAAATCTCCTACTTTAGGCAAGAGCTCCCCTTTAATTTCATAAGTCCAAGAACTGCTTGAAGTAGCCTTTTTTTGTCCTATTAATACCAATTCCAGCAACTCATTTGCCAGCTTTTCAGTCAATCCAAAATAGAATACCTCAAAGCATTCTGTTGTCTCGCTTCTGCCTGTTGACCTTAGGAACTCTTCCCAAAATATTCTTACTTTTTCTGATTCATTTTTCATATTGACCATAATGCGCTCCTGAATAGCTTATTTTTCGAATTGTATTATTTATTATATTTCTATTTCGTAAATTTTACTTAATCCTATTTTATATTGTTCAAAAATTTTATCAATCAAGACCCTATTATCCGGATTTTCCCGCCAAGCTAATCCGCATCCCGATGCGATAATTGAGGGAACGGGAATCAATCTGCCCTTTAGTCCTAATTTTTTTGCTGCTTTTTCAAATGCCATTGCTTCAGTTGTTGTTTTAAATGTTACAAGACATTGCAATTCCTTAGGTCTCATATCTTCCCTCCGATGTTTTTTGAAATAATACACTAAAAAGAAATATAAATAAAAGCTTTATAATTGTGAAATTTCTTAAACTTTTAAGGTTGAATAATCATACTTGCTTTCATTTTCTTTTCTGCTATTACATACATGTTGGTAACAGTTCCTACAGCTAATTTTTCTGATAATCCGTAATAGTTTAAGCATGTGCCACACGTTAAAATTTCAACTCCCTGAGATTCTAATAGTTTCAAATCCGCCAATGAATCCGAACCTTCTACTGACAACTTAGCTCCATTGTTATAGAGAAGAATTGTTTTAGGCAGAACATCCTGTTCAGTTAAAGCGTAAATAAAACCTTTCATTAAGGTATGTCCTAACTTTTCATCTCCTTCTCCCATTTTATCTGATGAAAGAACCAAGACTATATTTTCGCTCGTTGCAGCGTTACAATTGGTTGAATCTAATTCTTTTGATTCGTATTTTGCATTCCGGTCAATAACAAATCTTGCAATGTAATTATTTTCTTCAACCTTTTCATATGAATAATCAAAATTTTCACTTTTAGCTAATTTACTTAAATTTTGTACAGCAATAAAATTATCTACTAATACTTCTAAAGTATCTCCTGCAACAATATTTGATAAGACTTTTTTTGCTTCTATTACAGGTAGCGGACATGCTTTTCCTCTTGCATCAATAATTTTTTTCATTTTTATCTCCTATCTCTCTGTATTTAGTTATCTAAGTATCTAAGCATAATTTATTTAACTAATTTTAATATTTCTTTTTTAATACTTATTAAGCCTATTTTACTATAAACTAAATTGTTTAACAATAATAATTAATAATGGTGCCTGGCACCATCAGCAATATTTAATTTTGAGTAAAGTAATCAATCAGTATTTCCTTAATATAGTTATATCTTCTTGCATAGGAGTTTTCAATGCGAATCAGTTCGAAGCCGTGTGCTTTGCATATTTCGGCCTTTTTTCTGTCTCTTAATTTTACCGTTTCATCTTCGTAGTGCTCCATACCGTCCAATTCTATGGCTAAGATGGGGATTTCCTTTTTGCCGTAGACTTTTTCATATACAACAAAGTCGAACCTGCCGGTATAGAACAAATCGCTGTATGTCAAGTTTTCCTGAAATACATGGGCAATGCTCACTTCTTTGTGGACGGTACATTTTCTTTTATTGTATAAAACATTGTCCAAGGCATGTTTTAAACATTGGAGGAATGCTTCTTCCGTCTCAGTGGAATAGGGCTTTATTCCCAATGCCCTTGATGCCATTGGTTTTTCCGCCACCTTGCTTGCTCCCTCGGTTTTTACGTAGTTTACAAGTTCATAAACATCATCGTCATCGCCGCATACATAGTGGAGCCTATCTATGTTTTTCTTGCTTGATAATACTATTAATTGCTCCTTAGCCCTCGATGTCGCCACATTGATTAATTCTCTGTTATTTTTAAGCCAGGAATAGGTGTTGGGAGATGTTTTGTCTGTGACTGCCATAGAGAACAATATTACATCCTTTTCATCTCCCTGGAAAGCATGAACCGTTCCACAGGTTACATCGTCAATCTTGTTCTCCTTCAGCATGGATTCAATTAGTATTTTTTGGTTCACAAAAGGTGTAATTATACCTACTCTCTTGTCTCTGTTATCTTTGATATAGTCGATTATCTTTTGAGCTTCTGCAGGAGAAGTATTCTTTATATCCGTATCGTTATCCTGTACATCAACAAATACCAAGGGCTTATCCGATTTTACCTTGCTCTTGACTTTAAGCTTACGGTTATAGTATTTTTTGTTGTTAAAATTTATAATTTTCTCGTGGCATCTGTAATGATAGCTTAAGAGTATTTCATCACTTACGGCATCACAGGCAAGAAATGTTTTATAAACAGAATTCTTTATATAATCATATTCATCGGCTACAGAATATTTTTGCTTTAAAATATGGTTGTCTTTGGGATTCAATAGTATTACCGGATTAAGCTGCTGGGGGTCTCCAACAAGCATTAAGCTTCTTCCCCTTAAAATCGGCACCAGAGATACTGCAGTGTTGCACTGACTTGCCTCGTCCATTATAACCATGTCAAAATACTGTTTTGGTTCTCCTAACTTATGGGCTGAAATATTTGTGGTG
>DMWH01000278.1:4353-4518 GCA_003483345.1 Clostridiales bacterium
TAGTCATTAAATTGAGTTAACCTTAACTCCTTATCATCTAAGTACAAAATTTCCAGCAAATCCTCATATTTAGGCTCGCTCAATCTTTTTATATATTTTGCGGAAGTATAGTAAAGGTATTTTAAAAATTCCTCTTCATCATCAGATAAATATTTGAGGGCTTCT
>DMWH01000087.1 GCA_003483345.1 Clostridiales bacterium
AAAGATATATTATATTTCGGCAGAGTTCCTTATAGGAAAACTTTTATCGAATAACTTGATTAATTTGGGTTTGTATGATGAAATATCGGAATATCTCAAAGAAAATGGGAAAGAATTATCACAAATAGAAGAAATAGAAGTTGAGCCATCGTTGGGAAACGGCGGTTTGGGACGGCTTGCCGCGTGCTTTCTTGACTCAATAGCTACACTGGGATTTGCCGGTGAGGGCATAGGCTTAAATTATCACTTGGGATTGTTTAAACAGGTATTTGACGGAAATATGCAGCTTGAAACACCTAATCCATGGATTAGTGAAAATAGTTGGCTAAGAAAATCAAATATATCTTATACTGTTCCATTTAACGGTTTTTCTCTGAACTCGGTGTTGTATGAAATTGATGTAGCCGGATATGACAGTAAATCAATAAAATTAAGATTATTTGATACAAACTTGTCTGATGAAAGCATTGTTGATACCGGTATAAGTTTTAATAAAAGAGATATATTGCATAATCTTACGTTATTTTTATACCCTGATGACAGTGACGTGGACGGTCAAAAATTGCGTATTTATCAGCAGTATTTCATGGTAAGCAATGCTGCACAGTTAATTTTAGAAGAAGCTGTATCAAAGGGCAGTAATCTTTATGATTTGGCTGATTATGCTGTTATACAAATAAATGATACACATCCGAGTATGATTATTCCGGAGCTTATACGTCTTTTAACCGGAAGGGGAATTGATTTTGAAAATGCATGTAAAATAGTATCAAATGTTTGTGCTTACACAAATCATACCATTTTATCGGAAGCTTTGGAAAAATGGCATATAAGCTATTTGGAAGATGTAGTTCCTCATCTTGTTCCTATTATAAAAATGCTTGATGAGAGAATAAAAAAACAGTATGATGATGAAAAAGTTGCTATTATAGACAGCAATGATTTTATCCATATGGCACATATGGATATACACTATGGATTTTCTATTAACGGTGTGGCAAAGCTTCATACCAATATACTTAAAAACAGCGAATTAAAAGCATTTTATGATATTTATCCAGATAAGTTCAACAATAAAACGAACGGTATTACGTTCAGAAGATGGCTTATGTACTGCAATCGTCCTTTATCGGATTATTTATCATCGATAATAGGTGAAGGGTTTAAAAAAGATGCCGGTGAGCTTGAAAAATTACTTAAATTCAGAGATGATAACAATGTTTTAAATAAGCTAATGGAGATAAAATCAAATGCAAAGGAAATTTGCAAAAAGTTTATACAGTCAAATACAGGCATCGAAATTGATGAAAACAGTATCTTTGATATTCAGATTAAGAGATTGCATGAGTATAAACGTCAGCAGCTTAATGCATTGTATATAATATATAAATATCTTGATATTAAATCGGGAAATAAACCTAAGACACCTATTACATTTATTTTCGGTGCAAAGGCAGCACCGGCATATACTATAGCTAAAGACATAATCCATCTCATTCTTACATTACAAGAACTTGTTAATAATGATAAAAATGTATCACCTTATATGAAAATTGTTATGATAGAGAATTACAATGTAACGGCAGCAGAAAAACTGATTCCCGCTTGCGATATTTCTGAGCAGATTTCATTGGCATCAAAGGAAGCAAGTGGTACAGGAAATATGAAACTTATGCTTAACGGTGCTGTAACTCTCGGAACTATGGACGGTGCAAATGTTGAGATATCTAAACTTGTAGGAGATGAAAATATTTATATTTTTGGAAAATCAAGTGACGAAGTTATAAATTGTTATTTAAATAATGATTATAATCCTAACATTGTATATAACAGTAATCAATGTTTAAAGAAATGTGTTGATTTTATTGTTGATGAAAGCATGATTAAATTGGGTTGCAGCGATAATTTACACAGGCTATATAACGAATTAACGTCAAAGGATTGGTTTATGACTTTCCTTGATTTTGACGATTATGTTAGGACAAAAGAAAAAATGCTTGATGATTACAATGACAGAACCGAGTGGGCGAGAAAAATGCTTACAAATATTGCAAAGGCTGGATATTTTTCGTCCGACCGTACGATTAATGATTATAATACCGATATATGGCATCTATAAACTAATTGATTAGAGGTATAATGAAATGAAAGAATTTAACTATGTTATAAAAGACGAAATAGGTATCCACGCAAGACCGGCGGGTATGCTTGTAAAGGAAATAAAGAAAATAGACAGTAAAATTACAATAAAATGTAATGGGAAAACAGCAGATGCAAGCAAACTGTTCAATATAATGGGATTAGGTGTAAAATGTGGTGATACTGTAACAGTGACTATCGAAGGTGGAGATGAAGAAAAATCTTTAAATGTAGTCGGCAGCTTTTTTAAAGAAAATCTTTAAAAAAATATTTCATTGGCACTTTAGGGACAGCCTATATTTTGTTGCATTTTTATGAAAAGGCTTGTGACTGCATAACGTTTCAAACAAAAAGCGGAACGCTTATCGTAAAGAAAACAAGTGATCTTTATGAAATGGATATGCCAGCATATCAGCTTACGCAGATACCGGTAACAGAGGAAATGAAACAAGCGATTGGTCTTCAGCCAAAAGAAGCATGGATAGGCAGGGACTTAGTCTGCGTCATGGAAAATGAAAAAGAAGTTTTGCAGGCGGTACCAGACGAAGAAAAGTTAAAAAAATTAGATGGGCTTTTGCTCCAGCTTACGGCGCAAGGGACAAACTATAATTGTATTACCCGCAGCTTTGCCCCAAAGTTGAATGTACCGGAAGACCCTGTATGTGGCTCCGCGCATTGTCATGTAGTCCCGTTGTGGGCGCAAAAGACAGGGAAAACAGAATTGATTGCTTATCAAGCGTCCAAAAGAAGTGGCGTTCTTTATTGCCGCATGGAAAATGACAGAGTAATACTGGCGGGCAAAGCAGGAGAGAGCGGAAAAAGTTGTGTA
>DMWH01000084.1:0-520 GCA_003483345.1 Clostridiales bacterium
GATATTATGACAAATCTGTATACCGTAAGCATAGTGCTGGAAAATGACGGTGCAATTAAACCCGGTATGTTTGCCAAGGTTTATCTAAAAACAGATAATATTGCAAATGCTTTAGCCGTAAGAGCAGAAGCCGTTAAAGAACGTGAGGATAAAAAATATGTGTTTGTTGCAGAGGATAACAGCGCAATTGAAAAAGAAGTTACAACAGGACTTGACACAGGAGCATACATAGAAATTAAAACAGGTCTCTCAGAGGGAGATAAAGTTATTGTGAAAGGTCAGGATTACATAAGTCATGGCAGTAAAATAAAGGTTGTAAGGGGTGAATAAGAATGCTTGCAAGATTTTCGGTTAAAAAACCCGTAACAATCACCATGATGATATTAATAGTGATTGTTATAGGAGTTGTATCCTTTAGCAAGCTTCAGATAGACTTGCTTCCTCAAATGGAACTGCCTTATGTAATGGTTCAAACAACCTATCAAGGGGCAGGACCTGAAGAAATAGAAAATATGATATC
>DMWH01000084.1:577-4177 GCA_003483345.1 Clostridiales bacterium
AAGAGTTTTTTGCCGGATGGCACATCTACGCCCTTGGCTCTAAAAATGGACCCTAATGCAATTCCGATAATTCAATTGGCTGTTTCAAGCAAAGGAGATTTATACACAACTCAAAAGATTGCGGAGGATGTTATATCTCCACGTTTTGAGCGTATAGAAGGCACTGCTTCTGCTTCCGTATCCGGAGGATTAGAGCAGGAAGTAGAAATAATGCTGAAAGAAGAAACGGTTAAAGGATATAATTTGAATTCCTCATATGTTGCACAAATACTTCAGGCAGAGAATTTAAATATGCCCGGAGGGACAGTCAAAAAAGGGAATAATGAGCTAACAGTAAGGACAATGGGCGAATTTAAATCCGTCGAAGAAATAAGAAATTTGATAATACCTCTTATGAAAGGCGGTACTGTCAGGCTGAAAGATATTGCTGATGTTAATTTGAAAAACAAGGAGCAATCATCAATAACAAAATTGAACGGCAAGGAAGTTGTCCAGATATCGGTTATGAAGCAATCTGACGCCAATACAGTCAATGTTGCAAATGACATAGAGAAAGAAATTGAAAGAATTAAAACAGAATATCCGGAGCTGGATTTAGTTACTGTTTTTAACCAAGCTGATTATATTAATTTTGCAATAGATAATTTGATAGGTAATACGACAAAGGGTGGTATTTTAGCTATACTGATACTTTTGATTTTCTTGAGAAGTTTTAAAACAACATTGGTTATAGCTATTTCAATACCTTTTTCCATAATAACCACATTTGTTATTCTGTTTTTTACCGATATTACACTAAATATGATGTCAATAGGAGCCTTAGCCTTAGCGGTAGGAATGCTGGTTGACAATTCCATTGTTGTTCTTGAAAACATATACAGAAACAGAAGCTTAGGGATGGACAGATTTACCGCATCAGTAGATGGAACAAACGAAGTTTCAATGGCAGTTACAGCTTCCACCTTAACTACTATTGCCGTTTTTATTCCGATTGTGTTTACCGGCGGGCTTGCCGCGGTTTTATTTAAAGAATTTGCACTTACCATAACAATTGCTTTATTAAGTTCTTTGGTTATTGCTCTTACATTGGTACCGATGCTGTCATCAAAACTGGTTTCGGTAAAAAACCTCGAATCAGAAGAAGAGCAGGAGAAAAAGCTCGGTCCTTTGGTTGTTTTCTATAAAAAAATATTAAGTTACAGTTTAAAACATCGTTTAATAACAATATTGATAAGTATCGCTTTATTTGTTGTAAGCGTAATAATGGTAATATCCGTGGGAGCCGAATTTTTCCCTGCAGGTGACGAAGGTATGATTAATGTCAGCGTTAGTCTTCCTGCCGGCTCTGAAACGCAGGAAATAGATGCTGTATTGAATGAAATACAAGAAACAATTACAGAGATTCCTGAAATTGAAGATGTATTTACCTCTGCAGGAGGTGGAAATATGTATGGAATGGGCGGCTCCGGCGGCAGCGGCTCTATGATTGTATTATTAAGGGATTTTGATGAAAGGGACAAAAGTGCAAAAGAAATTAGCGATGAAATAAGAATTATGACTAAGGATATCCCCGGAGCTGAAATAAGTGTTTCCGAATCATCAACAATGATGCTGGGATTGACGGCGGGAGCAATAAGCATAAGTATTAAAGGAGATGATTTAGATACTTTAAAAGCTATTGGAGACGACTTTAAAAAAATAATAGAAAAAGTTGAAGGAACAAGAGAAGTGACCACAAGTTATGAAGACGGGATTCCTCAAGTTCAAATTATAGCAGACAGAGGAATTGCATCCCAATACGGTTTAACTACCGCTCAGATAGGCAGGGCTGTTATTAATACATTATCCGGTTCCAATGTTACAAAGTACAAAATTAACGGCGATGAAATAGATGTGGTTTTAAAAGGTGACAATATTTACGGTGAAAGTATTTCATATTTGGAAATGCTTCCTGTTGAAACCCCAATGGGCAGCAATGTGCCCTTATCTGAAGTTGCCGATATAAGAATAGAAAAAGGACCAATAAGCATACTTAGAGAAAATCAGGTAAGAGTACTAACCGTATCGGGAAGTGTTATGGGAAGAGATGTTCAATCTGCCTCCATTGAAATAGAAGAACTTCTTAAAGAATATGAAATGCCTTACGGCTACAGTTATATACTTGGCGGAGAAATAGAGCAGATACAGGAAACTTTTACTGACTTATTCTTGGTGATGCTGATGGCAATTGCCTTGGTTTATATGATTATTGCAGCACAGTTTGAATCATTGATTCAGCCTTTGTCAATTATGTTCTCGGTACCGCTTGCATTGTCCGGAGGATTTATAGGCCTGTTTATTACAGGGCTTCCTCTTAATGTAATAGGGATAATAGGGTTGATAATATTGGTAGGCGTTGTTGTTAATAATGCAATAGTATTAATTGATTACATCAATAACAGGCGGAGAAGAGGAGAAGACAGGAATGTTGCCATAATGAAGGCAGGTCCAATAAGAATACGTCCAATAATGATGACTGCATTGACAACCATCTTAGGATTAGTACCTATGTCGCTTGGTATAGGCGAAGGTGCTGAATTTACTCAGTCGATGGGTGTTGTGGTGATAGGAGGATTGTCCTTGTCAACAGTCTTAACCTTAGTGATAGTTCCTGTTATGTATACTATATTCGATGATATTTCAGAATTTTTTAAGAAAAAGATAAAAAAAGATGAAACTACTGAGTTGATACTGTAAGTATAGGAGGCAAATAGGAATGCGTGAAAAAAATCAAAAGCGGCATGATATATTAAATTCCGCCATGACATTATTCAGAGATAAAGGGTTTCATAATACTAAGATGGAAGATATTGCAATAGGTGCAGGTGTTGGAAAAGGAACCTTATACGAGTATTTTGAAAGCAAACAAGATGTATTTGATGAAGCATGCATTGAATATGTTGATGTAATTATTGAAAATATAGAATATGTCAGTAATATAGATGATACATTTAAAAATAAATTATTGATTTTATTCAATGGAAAACTTAAGATGGAATCAGAGTTTGCTGATATGAGCATAGACAATGTATTATCCAGCAAAAACATTATTTCAGAAAAAACAATCAAGACAATAATAGGAAAAATTACTGAAATGTATAGTTTAATATGCAAAATAATAGACCAAGGCAAGGAGGAGGGCGTCGTCAAAAAGAATATTCAATCTGAAGTTTTGGCATGTTTGATTGTAGGTACTTTGGGTGAATACTCGAGATTAAAATTACAAAATAAAGAAAAAGAAATCAAAGAAGATGATGTAATTTTTGATTTATTGTATAACGGATTTGCTGTAAAACATCAACAATAGGAGGAAAGGATGAAAAGAAAAATATCTTTATTAATAGTACTGATGCTTATATTAAGTACCTTGATAAATGTGTCAGCAACAGAAGAAGCAGTGGAAGGAGAAGAAACGGCAGAAGCTGCAGAAGAGACACTGCCGGTTAATGAGCCTCTAATGCTGTCAATGGAGGAAGCTGTCAGAATAGCCACAGAAAACAGCAGAGAAATGTGGAAAATCGATGATGGAATTGCTCAGGTTAAAGAAGCAAGAAAAGATGC
>DMWH01000171.1 GCA_003483345.1 Clostridiales bacterium
TTTCTCATGTTCTCTCCTATAAAAATGTTTTCATCTACGACATATTCATGTGTTTTCTTTAATATTATAACAATGTTCCAAAATTGTCCACAATAAAAACATATGCTTACGCTCTATACTTCCAAGGAGGAGACAGAAGAATACAATCGGCTGCAACTCCTGTGTAACCAAGTCACGGAACCAAAAAAATTCCCGGCATATTATATTAGGGTTATGTGAAAAAGCAGGAGGTTATTATGCAGAAGAATAATTATTACATTAAAACTAACAGAATCTTTAATCACGTAAGAGAATACGGGTGGATAGCGACGGTACTGATTGCAATAGGCGGATTATGGGAGCCGAAATTAGGATTGGCAGTATTATTGGTGATGGCAGGTTTGACCATAACTTCCTTTTTCAGCGGAAGATACTGGTGCGGCAATGTATGTTTTCATGGCAGCTTGTTTGACAAAATAATTTTACCTGTAAGCAGGAATACCAAGATACCGGATTTCTTCAAATCGAAGCCCTTCATCATCGGATTTTTTATATTTTTTATGGCTAACTTTACAAGGAGAATTATAACCGTATCCCAATATTGGGGTACTTATGATATTTGGGATAAGTTAGGCGCCTTATTCTCAAACACTTATTTAATGGTTTTGATTGTAGGCGGTGCCCTTGCAATACTTATAAACCCCAGAACCTGGTGCCAGTTTTGTCCCATGGGCACCATGCAAAAGCTCTCTCATTCCTTAGGTAAAAAATTAGGAATCACCAAAAAAACAGAAAAGAAAGTAACAATTTCAGATAAAGACAGGTGCATAAGCTGCGGAAAATGTGCAAAGGTGTGCCCGTTTCAGCTTGAGCCTTACAAGGAATTCTCGGATAATAACCAATTTGATAATATTGATTGCATAAAATGCAGCACCTGTGTAGCTAATTGTCCCTTAAAAATTCTTTCCCTCAAAAAAGATGCAGCATAAATTCTATAAAAAACGGTGCCGGACACAAAAGCCCGGCATCATTTACATATGCCTATGTTCTCGGGTTACAAGGAGGCTGCAATTGTTCAGCCAAACCTTCCAATTTCATACCTGCCTTTTGCATTACTTTTCCTGATGCAGGATTATTTACTGAATGATAGGATTCAATTCTATTAAACCCCACAACTTCAAACGCAAACTTAAGCACAGTCTTCAGTGCCTCCGTTGCTATGCTCATCCCCCAGTATTTCCTGCTTATAATATAGGCAATATCACCTGTCATATCATTTTCATTAACTACAAACAAACCAAACGCACCTATAGGTTCATCTATATCTTTGAATGTAATAGCCCATTGATAAAAATTATTATTTTTGTATCGATTAATCCAATCATTTATTTTTAATTCAGTTTCTTTAATACTTCTATGAGGTTCCCATCTCATATAGTTCCTGTATGATTTAATTTATTGACTTTGCTGTTCCTTACATCTTCTCGAATAATATCCGGGATGTTTATCATTTCATCTTGTTTGTCAGTTTTTATTTTATGTTCCATAACGATACCTCATAAATAAATTCCATCCAAACGGTATCTCTCCTATTCATTATTGACAACATATCGAACAGGCCTATTAGTTTTAATAATCTTACCTTCGTTGAGAGCCCTATTTATCCAAGTAATTGCTTGAGATTTTGTTATATTTAATGAAGCTGTTACTTCTTCTATGGATTTAGGCTCCTTTAATAAATTCAACATTAAATTAATTGCTTTATTATAAACATCATAATCAGATGAGCTATATTCATCCTCATTTTCGCCAATAATATTTTCTCTCTCAAACGGAACCCTTTTATCCGTCTTATCAAAATCAAAAATATTTAGCTGATCCATCCTTTTAACTTTATTGCTTATTAATTCTTTAATGGAAATATTGTTAAGGTCTTCTATGCCTACTCCACCCTTTTTAATCAACTCAGTATTTCCAATATATTTGTTGTTATTCCAGACAAATGTATTTACCCATCCTTTTTTAATGTTTTCAACAGCACCTGCCCAAGTTCCCCCTTTGTTATAATCAGATGCAACAACAAATGTACCATTTGATAATGCATAGATATATTTATTCCTATTCATGGCATTTGCAACACTAAAAGGAGCATCAGGATTATTTGCAGTTAATAATAGCTGTTTCCCACTCAAAATATTATCGCGTATAGCTTTACTCATAATTTTTTTACTTAAAGAGTCTGCCAATATTGATACAACATATCCCTGATTATTTAAAGCAGTAGTTTCGGATATTTCATCAACGCCTTTGGCTCCTCCCGAAAATACTACAAGTTTTTCTTCTACAGCTTTTTTAGCTAATAGTTGAGTGAATTTTATCCCCTCATCATCAATATTTCTTGATCCTACAATTCCTATCCCTATCTTATTAGCTAATGATAAATCTCCGCAATAAAACAGAATTGGTGGGGAATATTTCTTAAGTGTTGATTTAAGCTTTTTAGGATATTCTATATCACTTCTTGTTACTATTGAGATTCCTTTTCTGCTTAAATCCTCTAACAAGAAAGCTATATTTGCTCCTCTTGAAAGCAAGTTAACAATTCTATCAGCTTCTTCTTCTCTTATCTTTATACTATTTATAATGCTTTCTTTATCCATATTTAATAATTTTGCAGGCTCTCCAATTTTTGAGTTAATAATTTTATTTCCAAGCTCACTCCATTGCAAAGCAGTATATGGTTTATAATTACCATTATTAACTCCAAGGTAGCTACATAATAGAATTGTAACATAAGCGTTATCTTTAATCATTTAATCATCTCCTCCAGAACCTGCGGTATTCGATAAAGCAAATGGATATACTTTACCGGAACCTTTCTCAATTAATTTATATCCACAAACTGTAAATGTCCATCTTGAATCAACCATATCGTCAACAAGTAAAACATTACCTGATTTAACTTCGTTAACTTCAAAGCTTTCCCATGCATTT
>DMWH01000182.1 GCA_003483345.1 Clostridiales bacterium
AAATATATCTACTTCATGTCCGTCTGCCAACAGATAGTATGCTGCAGACAATCCTGCAGGACCTGCTCCTACAACAGCAACCTTCTTGCCTGTAGCAGGTTTTAATTCAGGAATATAGGGATTACCTGTATTCAAGTCGTAATCCGCTGCAAATGTTTTAATACATGCTATTGATACCGGCTCTTCCACATATTGTCTTCGGCATGCCTTTTCGCAAGGATGAGGACATACTCTTCCTATACATGCAGGCAGTGGTAATTTTTCTTTTATCAGTTTTAACGATTCAATATATTGTTTATTTGCAACTAAACCGACATATCCCTGTACATCCGTATTTGCCGGACAGTTTAGCGTGCAAGGTGCTTTACAGTCTCCTATATGCTGTGAAACCAATAAATTAAGCGCATTATTCCTTGCTTCTATTACTTTTTTAGTGTCTGATCTCACAACTAACCCGTCAGAAACGGGAGTTGCACATGCTCTTGCAATTTTAGGCTGTCCTTCGATTTCCACAATGCATAGTCCGCATCCCGCATACACTTCCAATCTTTCATCAAAACACAAGTGCGGAATTTCTATGCCATTTTCTAAAGCTGCTTCCAGTACTGTTTTCCCGGCTTCAGCTGTAATTTCTTTTCCATTTATATTAAGTTTTACTAAGGCCACGGCTAATCCTCCTTTTTAATTTTTTTGTACAGCGCCAAATCTGCATACGCTGTAGCAGTTTCCGCATTTAATACATAATTCTTGATTTATTTCATGAGGATTCTTAACAGTTCCTGAAATACAGCTTACAGGACAATTTCTTGCACAAAGAGTGCATCCCGTACATTTATCCTTGTCGATTTCAAAGGTTAACAAAGCTTTGCAATTTTTAGCGGGACATTTCTTATCCACCACGTGTGCAATATATTCATCTCTAAAATATCTGAGTGTTGCCAATACAGGGTTTGGAGCTGTTTGTCCAAGACCGCAGAGCGATGAATTCTTTATACTGTTTGCCAAGCTTTCGAGTTCTTCTAAATCTTCCAAGGTTCCCTTACCTTGAGTAATCCTTTCAAGTATGGTGAGCATTCTTTTTGTTCCCACTCTGCAAGGTGTACATTTACCGCATGATTCATCAACTATGAAATCCAGGAAGAATCTTGCAATGTCAACCATACAGTTATCTTCATCCATTACTATCATTCCGCCTGAACCCATTATTGAGCCTACAGCTGCAAGATTTTCATAGTCAACGGGAGTATCAAGATGGCCGGCTGTCAAGCACCCACCGGAAGGTCCTCCTGTTTGAACTGCTTTAAATGCTTTCCTACCGGGGCATCCTCCTCCGATGTCATATATTACTTCTCTTAATGTTATTCCCATCGGTACTTCAACCAATCCGGTATTAGTAATTTTCCCGCCCAATGCAAATACTTTTGTTCCCGGTGATTTTTCCGTGCCAAAGCTTTTAAACCATTCAGGTCCTTTTAGTATAATCTGCGGTATGTTAGCTAAGGTTTCAACATTATTTATTACCGTCGGTTTTCCCCATAAGCCTTTGTTAGCAGGGAATGGAGGCTTCACCTTCGCCATACCCCTGTTTCCTTGAATTGACTGCATCAGTGCTGTTTCTTCTCCGCATACGAATGCACCGGCTCCAAGTCTTGTTTCTATATCAAAATCAAATCCTGAATCAAATATATTTTTACCTAATAATCCAAGCTCTCTTGCTTGGTCGATTGCTATATGCAGTCTGCGAACAGCTATGGGATATTCTGCCCTGACATAAATAAATCCCTTTGTAGCTCCAATTGCATAACCTGCTATAGCCATGGCTTCCAATACTGCATGAGGGTCTCCCTCTAAAATACTTCTGTCCATAAATGCACCGGGATCTCCTTCGTCAGCATTGCATATTATATATTTTTGGTCGGCTTTATTTGGTGCTGCAAAGCCCCATTTTAATCCTACAGGAAAGCCTGCACCTCCTCTTCCTCGAAGGTTGGATTCTTTCATTAATTGTATAACATCTTGGGGGGACATTTCAGTCAATACTTTTCCTAATGCCATATAGCCGTCTCTTGCTATATATTCATTAATATCCTCAGGATTTATTAAACCGCAGTTCCTGAGTGCAACTCTTTTTTGCTTGCTGTAAAACTGAACTTCCATTAAGGATTTATGCTCTTTGGCATCTTCTACCTTTACCTTTTCTTTATATAAATATTTTTCGACTATCCTTCCCTTTAACAAGTGCTCTTCTACTATTTCGTCAACCTTGTCCACAGTCATTCTTGAATAAAATGAGCCTTCCGGATAGACTATAACTACGGGACCTTCTTCGCAAAGTCCAAAGCAGCCTGTTCCCACAACCTGGACTTCTTTGTCTAATTGTACTTCTTTTATTTTCTCTTCAAATCTTTTTCTGACTACTTGAGATTTATTAGAAGTACATCCGCTTCCCCCGCATATTAAAACATGAGCTCTGAAAATTGCCATGATTTTACCTCCATTTTCATTAATCTAAATTTCCGAACCTATAGTATATTCTCTTACAACTCTTCCATTAACCAAGTGCTCTGCAACTATTCTTTTTGCTTTTTCAGAGTCAACATGAATATATGTCACCTTTTCCTTATCAGGGGAATATATTTCTACAATCGGCTCATACGTACACATGCCTATACAGCCTGTTTGTACAACTTGTACATTTTTTAAATTTCTTTTTGCTACTTCGTCTACGAATGTAGAAAGAACAGGTCTGGCACCGGCTGAAATTCCGCATGTGGCCATACCTACAACCACTCTTATATCTTTATCGGGATTTCGCATTTCAATATTTTTTATTGCTTCTTCTCTTATTTTTCTTAATTCTTCCAACGACTTCATGCAGCTCCCTCCTATTTATATTTTTTTAGAATACCGGGGATTTTTGTTGTATCCAATTTGCCGTAAACATCATCGTCAACCATCATAACCGGGGCCAATCCGCAACAGCCCAAGCATCGGGTAGCCTCTAAGGTAAACAGCTTATCGTCCGTTGTTTTCCCGACTTTTACATTTAATTCATCGGAAATCTTGTCCAAAATGCTCTGCGAGCCCTTTACGTAGCAAGCTGTACCAAGACATAATCCAATTTTGTGTTTACCCTTTTCTTCCGTGGAAAACTGTGTGTAAAAGGTTACAACTCCATAAATATCGGCCAGTGGTATATTTGTTTCATCTGATATAAACTGTTGAACTTCAAGAGGCAAGTATCCAAATAAACTTTGTGCTTTCTGCAATATTTGCATGGTAACGCCTTGTGAGTTTTTTACCGAATCGATATACTCTTTCAATTCGGCAAATTCACTTTTTTTTGATTGTAAAAACTCATTTTGCAATTTGCCATCCTCCAATTTATTTTAAAAATAACTATAACATTAATTATACAATTATCAACATAAAAAGTCAAAATATTGTTGATTTTTATTTAAGGTTTTGATAATTTATAAGCAAAAGAATCCTCATTATGAGGATTCTTTTGTATTAAAATACTTGTTTATTATTTTTGAAATATTAAATTATTCTGCTGTATTGTTTAATACCGTTAATTTTGCCAAATATGATTGCCCGCCATCTTCTATGCATTTAATTTGATAATTTCTAATCAAATTGAATTCACCGTCATATCCTCTCATNNAACCTTAACCTTCATTGCCAATTCATAATCTGTAGGGCTGTTCTTTACCTTATATAAAATATCCAAGTCATTTTGCAGTAAATTATCGGATTCAATTTTGCTTAACTTCTCCTCCAAGCTTTGCATATCTTTATATCCGTAGAGAAATTCATTCATTATTGTTATCCGCTCATTTAGCAAATACTCAATAGTCTCTATTTCTTTATGATATTCATAGCCGTTAATTGAATTGTAACTGAAAAGCAGCAACACGATCATCGTGAAAATAAATCTCTTTTTCATTTGTAATCCCCCTGCAATAAAGATGTCTTTTCATTATAGGGGTATTACTTTGATTATTTTATCAATAATTGTCGCGCTCAAAATTAAATTACTCGTTTAATTTCAACAAACTTTGTATTATTTATTCAAATTTTTTACACTTTTTCTTTTTTCTATGGTAAATGGCAGCTCCATACGTCCTTTTTGAATTTTATCGCCTTTTATCATTTTTATAAGCATTCTCATACCTACTGCTCCAACATCATAATAAGGCTCACCTATTGTAGTCAGTTCAGGTCTCACGAATTTTCCCTCCCTAATATTTCCAAATCCTACAATAGACACATCGTCCGGAACTTTAATTCCGTTGTCTAAAAAGCTGTCCAATATCCCTATTGCTATTTCATCAGAGCTGCAAACACATGCAGTAAAATCCTTTGCTTCATCAATTATTGATTTCCCTAAATCATATGCTTCATTGTGCTTGCTTCCTCCGACAACATATATTTTAGAATATTCCATTTCATTATCTTCAATTGCTTTTAAGTATCCTTCAACCTTTTCGTCTTCTACGGTAGTTCTGTTTTCATAGTCGGAAAAATATGCAATTTTTCTGTGGCCTTCTTCGAATAAATATTTTGTTACTTCATAAATTGCAGATTTGCAGTCAATTGTTATATAATTCATGTTTTCGCGAATATCTCTTGTAAAAAATACGCAGGGTTTATTAAAGCTTTTAGCCAATTTAATAATTTCTTCATCAAATATACTTCCTACAAGGAACAAACCTTCGGCTTGCTTTCTGTCTAGCAGCTGCAGATATTTTTCCTGAGTTTCCTTGCTGCCATAGCTGCTGCAAAGAAGAATATCATATCCGTACATTTTTCCTATTTCTTCAATTCCTCTCACAGTGTCTGCAACGAGGCTGTTGGCTAAATTATTCACTATAACACCTATTAAATATGATCTTCTTGTTACAAGGCTTCTCGCAACATCATTGGGCTTATATCCGGTTTCTTCAATAACTTTTAAAACCCTCTTCCTAACTTCGGGACTAACAGGCTTTGAGTCGTTTATCACTCTTGATACGGTTGAAATCGATACCTCTGCAAGCCTGGCGACGTCTTTGATCGTTATCATATATTCCTCCTATAATCATTGGTAATGTATTCCTATTTTGTTACCATTATATATGAATTTCATGATAAAGGCAAATGTTATTTTCCCGTTTTCCTAAAAAAATGTCATCCTGAGCGGCAGTAAAAATCTCAGTATGCAGTGAGATTCTACGTGCCCCTCTCAGAATGACAAATNNTTATTCATAACATAATAATACCCGCAATGCCGCAAACCTATAATTCACACCCGCACCTAGGCAGGTGGGATTTCTGTTGGCTGATTCTGGCGTCCCGTCAAAGCGGGCTTGTCATAGGCAGTCAAACGCGAATTCCCTTTTACAATATGTCGGTTGAATTAAAAGATTTCCGAACACCGCAGGCTATCTTTAATTTAATTATATCAAATTTTTAGAATAATTACAACCGGTTTTTATGAAGGCTGCTTTATTCACTAGTATTTTAACCTGTGTTTTAGATAATATT
>DMWH01000049.1 GCA_003483345.1 Clostridiales bacterium
TGCATTTCATTTCCTATCAGTATTGCTATTAGAAGATTGAGTATTTGTGTTTTTAGGTTTATTTAAACCACAGCAATCGAGCCTGTCGGTTCCAAAATTCTTTTCATTCTCCTTAGCTAATCTGTCTAACCAATTTTTTATGAATTTAAACATAAATATTACCTCCTTTTTTAGCTGTCTATATAGATATAAAGCATAAAAATGCCATACCCCGGTGGGGGGTGTATGATGAATATTAACAATACTTTGTGAAGAAGTTATGAAGATATATATATTCTATTATGTCATCCTGAGCACAAGCGAAGGATCTAATATTAATGATGATTCAGATTAACAAATTCAACAATTACATTTGTTCCTTTTCCAACCTCGCTGTCTATTTTTATGGTACCACCGTGAGCTTCAACCAATGCCTTTGTAATTGTAAGCCCAATGCCGGTTCCTCCGGTTTGACGATTCCTTGATAAATCGCTCCTGTAAAACCTTTCAAAAATATGTTTTAAATCTTCCTTAGGGATACCAATACCCGTGTCTTTTACTGTTATTCTTATCTGATTTTTTATTTGCTCTAATGAAACACTGACAGTTCCATTTTCATTAGTATACTTAAATGCATTTGAAAGGATATTAATAAAAATTCGTTTTAAATAATCTATATCTCCCATCATATTTACATCATTTTGAATGTTTTTATTTACAGAAATATTTTTATCTGAAAACATAGGCTCATAACTGTCTACAATATCATTTAAAATTTCCGATAAATCAACAGTGCTTAATTTTAATTTTATTTCATCGCCCTCTACTATTGATAAATTGGATAATTCACTGATTAATTTAGTTAATCTTATTACCTCGCCGTGAATAACAGAAAGCCGCTCATAATCAGGCTCCCATACCCCGTCCATAAAGGCCTCGATATGGCTTTGAACGGCAGCTAAGGGTGTTCTTAACTCATGGGCTATATCCGTAGTCATCCTTCGCTTTAATGTTTCCTGATGGTGCAACCTTTCGGCAAGCTCTTTTACAGATACGGACAATTCATGCAATTCGGATGTATTTGTTTCCACTTCATTTATATTTTTATATTTTCCTTGTTCTATCAGCTTAGCATTTTCTTGTATTCTATATATTGGATTTAAAAACTTCTTTGATAAATGAGCACTTGAACGCAATGCTATTATTAATGTCAGCAATGAAGCCGCTGCGAATATACTGTTTATGGTAATTAAAAATTTTTCATCCTCAATATTGGCTATTATGCTTTTAGGTCGTCCAATATCAATAGTTCCAACTTGTTCATCATCAATAATAAACGGATAGCTTCTAAACGAAAATTTTTCTTCATTTTTGCTGTATTCGTCTGTAATTCCTATGATTGTACCAAATGCGCTGCTGTTAAACATTATACTGCTATTCGTATCCTTAATCTGTATAACAACATCCTCGCTGAAAGCATAATGCATTAAATTCATTGAAGAATTATCATTTATTTCTTCGTATTCACTGAATACACTTTCCACATACTTAAGAACTTTTAAATCATCTCTGCTTCTTGAATCCCTTATATAGCCGGAGAAGAAAAAGTTTATGCTTATATTAGAAGTAATTGTAATAAATGCGATTGATAATATTGAAATTGTGATAAAGTACTTCCTTAATTGCTTGCTTATTTTAACCATCTTATACACCTTCAAACTTATATCCGACACCGTAGACAGTTACAATATATTTAGGTTCCTTTACGTTATCTTCTATTTTTTGACGCAAATTTTTTATGTGTGTATCAACAGTGCGATCAAATCCTTCAAAATCATATCCGAAAGCCAGACTGACTAAATGGCTCCTGGTAAATACTTTATGAGGATTTTGTGCTAATACTGATAATATTTTAAATTCATTAGGTGTCAGTTTTATTGATTCGCCTGCTTTCTTGACTATATGTTTAGGTATATCAATATACAAATCTTTATCATTAAATTCTAAAACATCAGCTGCAGTGCCCTTTGTTCTTCTAAGAATTGCCCTTACCCTGCCGACTAATTCCCTTGGACTGAAAGGTTTGGTTAAATAATCATCTGCACCGATGTATAAACCGGTAACCTTATCATCTTCGCTGCTTTTAGCAGTAAGCATCAAAATAGGAACATTTGATTCCTTTCTTATAAGTTTACATATTTCCTCTCCCGAAATATCAGGAAGCATCAAATCAAGTATAATAAAGTCCGGTTCTATTTTACGAAATAATTCGATAGCTTTATTCCCGCGATTAGCCGTATAAACTTCATAGGACTCTCTTAAAAGGTAATCCTTTATTACATTTAGTAAATTTTCCTCATCATCAACAACTAAGATTTTTTCTTTCATTTTTCACCTTTAATTATCAATTATCAATGTTAACAATACCCTAAATTTAGTATATTGCTCATATTATACTCTTTAAATCCAATATTAAAACATGTGGTTTATGAAGAAAATTAATTAATTTGTTTTTCTTCATTATTTCTACATAATTTACTTGTATAATCTGTATAGTTTTCAAACAAAAGTGATTGTTATAATACTTGTCCCCCCTAAACAGTGATTAACAATCGAATAATAAGACCATTAAGGTCTTATTTTTTTATGTAACTCTATATAATAACAATGATAAAGCAGGAATGTGAAGAAATTATGAAGTTTACTTNNAAAAAAGTTTTTTGCAATTTAAAATATTAAATGCTATAATCCCTAAAAAGGTATGGAATGAAAGGTAGACTTCAATGAATGAAATACAGCTGAATTACATAGTACAGGCAATATTAGGAGGAGCCTCCGGTTATATTACAAATGACTATGCAATTAATATGCTTTTTAAAGAATATACTCCCTTGAAATTAGGCGGCGTTATTAAAAAAACGCGTAATGAATTTATAGAAAATTTGAGCTCACTGGTTGAAAATGACATTATAAATAAAGAAAAGCTTCTTGAAATTTTTGAAAGCCCTGAGTTTAAGTTCAAATTTGAAAAACTTACCTGTGATTTCTATGAAAACTGTCTTTATGAAACTGTGGGCAATGGCAAATTTTCGGATATTGACGGGTTTGACTCCTCATTGAAGGGTTTAGATAATTTTGTTATAGAAATTCTTAATAATAATTTGGAAAGTTTAATTGGATTAATTGCAGATAATTTTGATGCAGAATACTTTCTGACAAATTCTCAGTTGGAAAAAATAGCAGATTCCATTTATAATTATATTAAAGATGTTATTGAAAATACTGATGCAGTTGAAAATATTTTAAAAAATATTTATGAAAACAATAAAGAATTGAATCTTTCTCATATATTTGGCTCAAATATGCAGGCGACAGATAATTTAATAAATAAGCTTACAGAAATTGTAGCAGATAATGCTGAACATTCTGAATTATTTGCAGGATTTAATGCTGCTTTAAATGAAGCATTGAAGGTTTTTTATGACAAGCAAATTAAAGATGTGATTAAGTTTGATAAGGAAATTATAAATTCCTTTATTTCATACATAGAAAAAAATGATATTATTCTTAAATTATGCCGCTCTTTATTTTCTTACGGGAGAAGCATAGACAAAAGCTTGTATTCCATAATAGACCCTGCCTTTGAAAGCAGTCTTAAAGCATATATCGAAAATAATCTTCCCTTTGTAACTGAAAAATTAGTCAGCTACGTTCAAAAAAACAGTATTCTTATTGACAGGATTATAGAAGATACTTTAGACGAAGTAGTTAGTGAGTCGGAAGGCTTTAGAAAAAGAATGCTGCATGTGATTAAAAACACCTATTTTAATAATTTAAGCAAAAAATACAGCATTGTTGACAAAATTATTTCATATATAAGGCAGTTTACAGAGCCTGAAAAGTTGAGCATAGATATAAGCAAAAATATAATTGAGCGTTTGGATAATATAACCGTAAGCGACATTATCTCAGAAA
>DMWH01000145.1:0-517 GCA_003483345.1 Clostridiales bacterium
GAAGAAGTTTTAGAAGACAACCCGGCAGAAGAAGAGACGGAAATTACAGAGAATGCACTAATAATTAAAGGGCTTGCAGAAAAGGAGCTTTCTCTTACATTAGATGAATTAAAGGCAATGAATGATATTATTTTTGAAGCTGATTTTTATTCATTAAATAATTTCGGCACGACTGGTTATACGCATTTTAAAGGCGTTAATCTGTGGGACCTGTTGAAAAATGAAGCATTGATAAAACCCGAAGCTTCTAAAATATCAATTATAGCCCAAGATGGATACAGCATGGAATTTACTATTGGGCAGGTACAAATGGAATATATGGATGAAACAAATCCCGAAAATAAATATCCAATGATTATTGCATGGGAAGAAAACGGAGAAGAATATAGTCTTGATGAAGGTAATCCGTATAAATTGGTGGTAGGACAAAATGAGCCCGGAGATATTAACAAACCTCAATGGGTTTCAAATATAGATGTAATCCTTATTGAATAGGTGAAAAAATGAAAAACAGATA
>DMWH01000145.1:594-848 GCA_003483345.1 Clostridiales bacterium
AAAAGAGCTTATGAAGTAGACGGTGAAATTTCCGCATACGTTGTAAGCTGTATCGGATATAACGGACCTGTTGAAGTATTGGCTGCAATCGATGATGACAAATTAATCGGAATAAAAATTTTAAGCCACGAGGAATCGCTTGATTATGCAGAGCATATAGAATATGATTACTTTTTGGACAGGTTTAAAAATCTGCCTATTAATAAATACTTAAACTTGGTTGTGCTGGATAAGGAAAATCCTGAAGATATTAT
>DMWH01000145.1:982-5776 GCA_003483345.1 Clostridiales bacterium
AGATGAAATCAAAGAATATGAACAGTTGGAAATGGATGTAACCTTAATAAATACAACCGGAACAGAAACAAAAATGCGTGTAAAAGGTCCTACTCTTCGCCATGTGCTTGAAAAAGAAGGTATTGACTTAAGTGAGTATGCCGGAATAGGGGTAACGGGAAGAGACGGGTACTACACTTTAATTGACAAGGAAAAACTGGCAGTAAACGATATAATACTTACCTGGCAGGTAAACAGAAAGAATATCAAGGATGAAGAAAAACCGATAAGAATTTCCGTTCCATTGGAGCTTGGGCCTTACTGGGTAAAAATGGTTTCAAATATAGACTTATACAAGGAAATATCTCCCAAGGATATTGATAAAGTACATATGTTCAATCCATTGACTGAAGATATTGAGCCATATTATTATGAATACTACGGCTCTAAGGATAAATCCATAGAGGTCGGAAAAATATTAAGAAAATTTGATGTGGTTGATGAAAAGGGCTTTTTTACCATGGCTGCCACGGATGGTTTGGAAAAACATGAAACAATATCATTGGTAAGGCAAAGGTATTTTCTAAAGGTAGAAGGTGATAATGCTCCTATGAATATTGCACCGAATTTCAAGCTTGGAATGAATGTAAAGCATATGACTCACTTTTCTACTACAAAGGATGCCGTAATTTTTCCCGAAAAGATGATTGAAGTTGTAAGAACTAAATCAATTGAAGGAAATGATGGAATGCTTTTGGAAGATGTGCTTTTGACAACCGGAATGAGATGGAATGAAGGAAACAAATTCACTGCCGTAAACAAGATTGAAAAAATTGATTTATCATTGGAAGAAATGTTGAACTGTTACTTAATCTATAAAGAAGGACAAGTAAGCTTATATAATGATAAAGAAATAATGACTGAACTTTTAAGGATCGAAAAAAATGAAACTTAGTATAAGAAGCATTATACAAATTACCGCAACTCTTATTGTGATAATATCATGTTTGATTTACGGCATGTATATAAACGAAATAATTGAATTTAGAATTCTCTCCATAGCAGATTTGAATCCATACGGGGGATGGAGTGCTTTGAAATCTTTATTTACGGATTTATCTTACAGATGGAAGGGGTTTTCAAGGAGTATTTCTTTAACTTTAGGAATAGTTGCCGCTTCATTTTTAATGGGAAGATTTTTTTGCGGATATATTTGTCCTATCGGAGCAATGCAGGATTTTTTTAAATATATTGGACGCAAATTAAGGTTTAAGGAAGTTAGATTTTCTAATAAACCTGAAATTCTAAAATACATTGTTTTAATTGTTATAATGGTTTTAAGTATAGTCGGGATGGGAAATATAGTGTCCCCTCTTTCACCCTGGCTTGCATACTTAAATATATTTGCCGGATTAAAACTTCAAACAGGAGCGGTAATTTTGCTTTTTCTTATCTTTGTATCATTATTCGGGATGAGAATATTCTGCAGGTATTTTTGTCCTTTGGGAGCTTTTCAAAGCCTCATATATGCAATAGGACCGCTGAAAATTAAAAAAGGAAGCTGCAATTGCTCCTATTGCCTGAAAAATTGTCCGGTATCAGAAGAGTTTAGAAGAACTGAAAATGAAATATCTCCTGAATGCATAAATTGTTTAAAATGTATTAATTCATGCATTAAAAACAAAGAAGGCTTTTCTATAACCTTTATGAATAAAAAAATAAACAGATTAACTTATATAGTAATATCTATCTTTATTATTGCAGGTTCATATATTTTACTTCCTTTGACGGTATCAAATTCTTCGGTACAGGCAATAACATCAATTACCGGTATAAATGACGGTACCTATGAAGGATTTGGATTTGGTTTTGGCGGATTAATAAATACGGAAGTAACCATTAACAATAATAAAATAACAGATATAAGAATTCTAAATCACAGTGAGACATCAGGTTATTACGAAGAAGTATTCAGGGAATTAGCCTATGAAATCACTGAAACTCAAAATTTAAACCTTGATACTATAAGCGGTGCTACATCAACCTGCAGGGGTTTCTTAAACTCCTTAAAGGATGCCGTAAACAAATCCTTAGCTGATTAGAGGTTATTATGCAAAAGAAGTTTATTATTTTGATTATATTAATTATAGTTTTATCGGGCTGCTCAAAAGAAAAGCCTTCCTTAAATTTAAATATTGACGGAAAGGTTGAATCAATAAATACTGAAATTATTTATACCCATAAGGAAGCTCTTGTATTTCCTGCAGTTGTAAGGAGCAGCGGTTCAAAACCTGTTGAGACGGAATATAAAGGAATTGAACTAATAAAGCTTTTTGATTCTTTAAACGTAGATATAACAAATTACAGCAAAGTAACCTTCAATGCAAGTGACGGTTATAGAATAATTCTTAGCATGGAAGAAATTAAAGAGCCTTCAAATGTTTATTTGACTTTTGAGAGGGATGGAGAAATTCTTAAGTCAAAGAAGCAAGGAGGAAACGGACCCTTCCAGTTGGTTATCAGAAGAGACCCCTTCAGTCAACGCTGGATTAAGCATGTAAACGAAATAATATTACAGTAGGTTTTTATGACAAATAAATTTTTGGAAAAATTTTCAGTTTATAATCTAATTATAATAGCAGTGGTATCGGCACTCGGTATTGCAACAAAACCGATTGTGGTGCCCTTGGTTCACATTATTACGGGACCCTTGTTTATTCCGGGAGGAGCAATAGCCGGCGGTTTCTATATGTTTTGGATAGTCTTGGGTGCCGGAATTGTCAAAAAATCAGGCACGGGTACCTTAACAGGCATTGTCCAAGGAATTTTGGTAATTGCAACGGGAACTATGGGAACTCACGGCATCATGAGCATTGTTTCTTACACTCTGCCCGGTATTGTTACAGATATAATATTTATGTTTTCAATAAATAAAAAATACAATATTCTCCACTATGTGTTTGGCTGTTTGGCGGCAAATGTTACGGGTACGCTTATTTCCAATATATTATTTTTCAGACTTCCCTTTGTAACGGTTATTTTAATCTTGTCTGCAGCAGCTTTGTCCGGAGCAACAGGCGGGCTTATAGCATACGCCATTAACAGAAGTTTGGAAAAGATGAAAATATTAGAGGATTAGAAATGAAGCTGAAAAAAATATTGTCGGCTATTAATTATACAGAACATAGTCTTGGGATTAAACTGTTTTTATTAATATTTTTGGTAATCTTGGTTGGATGCAGTGCTGATGTAAGCGATACAGAATCAACAGGCGTAAATATATTCAACGAAAATAAAAATTTTTTCGTTGATTTTAAGTCTGAAAAAGAGATTTCAATAAACGAAATAACAAACGATAAATTTTCAGAAGCAGCGATAATTTTAAATACAGGAGAAATTATTCAAGTGCCTGCCGAATTCTACATAAAAAATAATACAGTTACAGCTGATAGGGAAACAATTGAAAATACAGTAGGAATTTATTTAACCGATAATTATCAAAGCATAACAAATGCATATTATGACATGAAAGAATATTTGGATAAAGGCGAAAAGGTTATGACGGTTCTTTTAGACGGCTTTTCCTACAATCAGTTTAAAAGGGCTAATGAAGAGAATACTCTTACTTTTTTGAGCAAATATTTCCAATATCCTGCCTTAAGTGTATACACTCCTGTTACAAATGCAGGATTTGCAGCAATCATTACGGGACAAACCCCTGATGTAAACGGAGTTCATGACAGAAGTAATCGCCGGATGAAAGTAAACAGCATATTCAAATATGCTCTTGATAACAATAAAAGCTGTATTTTGCTTGAAGGAGATATAAAAATATTAAATACCGAAATTGAGCCTGAACTTCATACAGATATTAATAAAAACAGCGAGACCGATGATGAAATATACGAAAGTGCATTAATTTCCGTTAACGAAGACTATGATTTGATTTTTATTCATTTTCACGGCATTGATGACAGAGGCCACAGTTTTGGACCATATTCAAGAGAAGTGATGGATTATATAAAAACTATCGATAAATATATAAAAGACTTAAGTGAAGAGTGGGAGGGAGCAATAATACTTGTGCCCGACCACGGTATGCATGAAACTGCCGAAGGAGGAGGACATGGAATATGCCGTCAATCAGATATGGTTGTGCCTTATTTCATTAAAGAGCCATGAAAAAAAGAGCTTTAATAATTGTATTATTAGTAATCATATTGACAATTACATTAATAATATCTTTAAACTTAAACAAAGCCTCCATCGAAAAACAAAAACAAATTTTAGCTAATGCGCAGATTGTATTGAAATATAACGACAAAGAGAAAGTATTAACGAAGGAAGAAATAATTCTTTACGGTGAGGACTTTGAAGCTGTTCTTGACACATCGACTACTGAACCGTCAACGCATATATATAGGGGTGTTCAGCTGAAAGACTTGCTTAATAACCACAATATTGATTTACAGGACAAAATTATTATAATCAAGGCGGCCGACGGCTATTCTGTTGCTTATTCATCGGAAGAAGTTTCTATTGATAAAAATGTATATATTGCTTTTATGGAAGACGGGAGATATCTTGGCAGCAGGGACTCGGGAGGAAGAGGTCCTTATGAATCCATAGTAGTTTCGGATTTTTTCAGCAACAGAAGATGCAAGTGGATTACTGAAATCGAGGTTAAATGATGAATGCAGTTGAAGTTAATAATTTATGCTTTAAATATGACAACCGGAAAGAATATGTTTTTAAGGATGTAAATTTCAATGTAAGAACAGGTGAAACAATTGCAATAACAGGACGAAGCGGAAG
>DMWH01000145.1:5807-7974 GCA_003483345.1 Clostridiales bacterium
ATAGGAATAATATTTCAAAATCCTTCAACACAGCTATTTTCTCCTACAATTGAAGATGAACTTGCATTCGGTCCCGAAAATCTATGTGTTGAAAGAGAAGAAATAAGCTCTAGGATTGATGAAATATTAAGAATTATAAAAATGGAAAAATACAGATATGACAATCCGAACAATTTATCGGGAGGTCAGCAGCAGCTAATTGCAATTGCATCTGTTTTAATGCTTAAACCTTCAATTCTCATATGCGATGAAATTATGTCATGGATTGACGATGAGGGAAGAAAAATAATCAAAGATCTTTTACTGAAGTTAAAAAAAGAAGGAAATACAATAATCCTGGTTGACCATGACAATGATAATCTAAATATAGCCGATAGGATTATACATATAGGAGAATAATGAACAATAAAATTGAAATCAACAATATTTCATATGAATATCCGAGAGGAAGAAAGGTATTTATAAATTTCTCTCTCGAATTAAATAAAGGGGAAACAACTGTTATAACGGGGAAAAACGGTTGCGGAAAAACAACCTTGGCTAAGTTAATTATGGGAATATTAAAACCTTCATTCGGGGAAATAAAACTATTCGGTCAAAGCACAAAAGGTATGTCCCTTGGAGCCATAGGTGAAATTATAGGCTATGTTTTCCAGAGTCCCGAAAGGCAGCTTTTTGGCACTACCGTATTGGAAGAATTGACATTTCCATTGTTGTTTAAAGGATACAACAGGGAAGAAACTATGGATAGGGCTGAAAAAATGCTGGAAATTTTTGATTTGAAAAAAGTTAGAAATTCATACCCCTATTTTTTGAGTTACGGAGAAAAAAGATGTTTAGCAATTGCTTCCGTATTGATGGTTGGTCCTGAATATCTAATTTTGGATGAGCCTACGGCTTCTCTTGATAAAGAAAGAATAGAGGCATTATCGCAAGCTCTTGAAAATCTAAAAAAAAGGAATATCGGGATGCTTATAATAAGCCATAACAAGGATTTTATAGAAAGGCATAAAGACAGAATTATTATTCTTGAAGGGGGAAGTTATGAATAATATAGACCCCCGGACAAAACTAATACAAGTTTTAATTCTATCAACCCTTGCATTAATTTATAATGAAATAACACTTTTATCAATCATACTTTTTGCAGCAATTATGATTGCACTTATTAACAATGTAAATTTTATATCAGTAATCATAAGACTTAATAAGTTATTAAAAATAATATTCTTGATTGCGTTAATTCAGAGTTCATTGACAAATATGGGAAATCCTATTTTTAAAATAGGTAATTTTACGATTTTTACCGATTACGGAATTTTAAAATCATTTGAATTTATTTTGCGCATGGGAATAATCATAGTATCTGCTGCAATAATAACAACAGCATCAAGCAGGGAAATGATACAGGGACTTATTCAGTGGAATTGTCCTTATGAAATAGCATTCATGGTTTCTGTCGCAGTAAGGTTTTTACCTATTTTCAAAGAAGAAATGACAGATATAATAACTGCAATACAACTAAGAGGAATTGATTTGAAGAAGGTTAAACTTAGTAAGAAATTTCAAGTTTACAAATATATACTTACTCCAATAACCGTTAATTCGATTATGAAGGCAAAGGAATTGGCTGCAGCAATGGAGATGAGAGGTTTTAGAGCTTACTCCGAAAGAACAAGCTATTTGGTTTTAAAAATGCAGAAATTTGATTATATTCTTATAGGGTTGAGCATTGCAGCAGCATTATTGTTTATTATAGTAACGAGAGGTGCATTATGAAAGTTTTTTCTGTAATCGGACTAACAAAATCCGGCAAGACTACTACCATAGAAAATATAATAAAGGAACTTCGAAAACGTAATTACACTGTCGGGAGTGTAAAAGAAATACATTTTGAGAAATTTAAAATGGATGTTGACGGGACTAACACTCACAGGCATAAAATGGCAGGCTCTCAATTGGTTACGGCAAGAGGCGCCTATGAAACAGACGTTTTGTTTCAAAGAAAACTAAGTATGAATGAAATTCTTTGTTTTTACAATCATGATTTTGTTATCTTGGAAGGAGTAAGGGATACATGTGCTCCCAAAATAGTAACAGCCCATGATGTGGAAGGAATAATAGAAAGGCTTGATGAAACAACATTTGCAATATCAGGACAAATATC
>DMWH01000145.1:8008-8409 GCA_003483345.1 Clostridiales bacterium
AAAAAGTATTTGACAGACTTCCGGACATGAAGGATGAATGCTGTAAAAAATGCGGATATACATGCACTCAACTATGCTCAAAGATTTTAAAATGCGAGGCGGAAAGGAGGGATTGCGTTTTGACTGAAAACAGTGTAACCCTTAAAATTAACGGACAGGAAATTGCCATGAATCCGTTTGTTCAGAATATTTTAAAAAATACAGTGGAAGCAATTGCAAAGGAGCTATACGGTTATACGGAAAGCGGAGATATCGAAGTATGCATAAAGAGATAAAACTAAAAAGCAAAAGAAATAATGTATTTCGAATAGTGGAAGATGAAGGAACATATATTCTGAAAAAATTTGAGAACCACGAAAATTACATAAGGGAAAAAGAAGTGCTAAGTATTTTAAAAAAAG
>DMWH01000145.1:8459-9019 GCA_003483345.1 Clostridiales bacterium
ACATAAGCATGGTTTACGAGCTTTGCAGTTGGTTTAAAGATTTTTATTCTGCAGTTTTTGAGTTCTACAAAAAACAATTTATATTATATGATGTAAATTTTAAAAATTTTATTATTTGCGAAAATAAAGTTTATGGAATTGATTTTGAACAGGTAAAGCCGGGTCATATAGAAGAAGATGCAGGCAGATTATCAGCTTTTGCATTGACTTACAACCCTTCTATGACAGAATGGAAAATGGATTTTAGGAATATTTTAATTAACATTTTATCTAATGAATTAAATATTGAAAAAGAAAAAATTATTTCGGAAGAAAACAAGGAATTGGCAGCCATAAAAAAAAGAAGAGGTGTTTTTTCTTGAGGTGACTATGAAAAGCCTATCAATTTTAATAATAATTTTAATCATTTCTATTGTCGGATGCTCCTTGGATAAAGAAATAGATAAAGAAATTAAGGAAGAAGCATTAGAAATCAAAGAAGACAGTATATCGGATGATAAACAAATAATTGAAAACTCTGAAGAAATTCATGAAGAAAATCAACAAATACCTGAAGAAGA
>DMWH01000145.1:9056-13453 GCA_003483345.1 Clostridiales bacterium
CGAGGAGGCCGAAGAAATAATTTCACAGCCGGAAGAATACATAGGCGAGGATAGAGGTATCGGCGGACCCATTAAAGTCTTAGTCAAAATGAAAGATGATAAAATAACCGATATTGAAGTTGTTTACCATAATGAAACTAAAGGTGTTGGTACAAATGCTATAGACACAATAATTTCTTCCATAATAGAAAATCAAACAACCGATGTCGATACTGTTTCGGGAGCTACGGTTACGAGCAAGGCACTTTTGAATGCAGTAAAAAATGCTATCGATAAGAAAGAATAAAGAATAATGTTTAAGAAATTCCTCCAATGGTATAATAGTAATAATAAAAAGGAGGAATTTTATGTATAAAGAAGAATTGGCCGTTATTTCACAGGCTGTTTTAAATGAAATGGAAGGTTACGAATTTTATAAGCTGGCAGGAGAGCAAGCTAAAACGCAGGGTACAAAAGAAGCATTTATGTCTCTTGCAAACGATGAATTAAAGCATGCAGAATATTTACAAAGATTATGGAAGATACTCAGTGCAGGCGGAGAAGTAAAAATTGAAGATATATTGGCTTCCGGAATTGAAATACCTTCTCCGGAAATTTTTCGCTGGGATAAGGTCGATAAAGCATATGCAACATTAGAAATGTCTATATTTAGGATAGGAATGCAAATGGAGAAGGACTCCATGGATTTTTACAAGGAAGCCAAGGAAAAAGCAAAATCGGAATCAGGCAAGGAGCTGTTCGATTTGCTGATTAGATGGGAAAAAGTCCATTTAGACCAATTCACCAATCAATACAACGTATTGAAGGAAGAATGGTGGGCGGAACAACGTTATTTCCCGTTTTAACCTAAGTTTATGTATTCTCCTCTTTAATGCAATAGGTGTTAAAGGGGAGATTTTTATTGCAAAACTATAATTAAANNATAACTTCAATTATCGGAGGTATTATGCTTTCAAAAATTAAAACATGTGTTCTTTACGGACTTGAAGGTTATGCAGTCGATGTGGAAACTGACATATCGGGAGGTCTTCCTAACTTTAATATAGTTGGCTTGCCTGATATTTCAATTAAAGAGTCAAAAGAAAGAGTACGCTCTGCAATTAAAAACAGCAGATTCGATTTTCCCGTAAGCCGTATTACGGTAAATCTTGCACCTGCCAACTTAAAAAAAGAAGGCAGTCAAATAGACCTTCCTATTGCAGTGGGCATACTTACTGCGTCCAAAATTATAAAACCCGTTGATGAAAAAATATGCATTATAGGAGAATTATCCTTGGACGGTAGGATAACTGCCATTGACGGTGCTTTACCAATGGTTATTTCCATGCGGAACAAGAGCTTTAATAAAGCAATAGTGCCTGAAGACAATAAGGAAGAATGCGGAGCAATAGAAGGTATAGAAATAATTCCCGTAGATAGTATAACTCAATTGGTAGATTATTTAAACGGTAATTTATCAATTGCTCCATATAAATCAAAATACAATTTTCAAGATAAACCGGATTATTACTATGAAGATTTTTCAGAAATAAAAGGACAGCCTGCCATGAAAAGGGCAGTTGAAATAGCTGCAGCCGGGATGCACAATATACTCCTTTTAGGCAGCCCCGGCTCCGGCAAAACAATGATTGCCAGAAGGATTCCTACCATTTTACCGGATCTGACATTTGAAGAATCTTTGGAAGTAACCAAAATCTACAGCATATCAGGATTGTTGGACAATAAAGGTTTAATAACAAAAAGACCCTTTCGTTCACCTCATCATACTTCTTCACGTACATCCATGGCAGGAGGCGGCCCAAAGCCGAGGCCGGGAGAAGTATCCCTGTCTCACTATGGTGTTTTATTTTTGGATGAAATTCCGGAGTTTCCAAAAAGTGTTATTGAAGTTCTGCGTCAGCCTATGGAAGACGGAAAGATTTCAATTTCAAGAGCAAGCGGTTCCCTTACATTTCCTGCAAAGTTCATGATGGTTGCTTCCATGAACCCATGTCCGTGCGGGTATTTAGGCGACCCTACACATGAGTGCTCCTGCAGCCAAGGACAAATCGATAAATATTTAGGAAAAATTTCAGGTCCCTTGTTGAACCGTATTGATATTCAAATTGAAGTGCTGCCCGTTAAATATGATGATTTAAAAGATAAGAGGGCTGAAGAAAGTTCGGCGGTAATTAAAAAGAGAATAGTAAAGGCGAGAAATATTCAGAGAGAAAGATACAGAAATATTGGGATTTTGACTAATTCTGAGCTTTCAACCAAAGGAATATCCAAGTTTTGCAAAGTTAATAAGGAATCTGAAATTTTGCTTAAGAATGCATTCGAAACATTAGGCTTAAGTGTAAGAGCATACAATAAAATTCTAAAGGTTGCAAGGACAATTGCTGACTTGGAAAACTATGAAAATATTGAAACAAAGCATATAGCGGAAGCAATTCGGTACAGGAGTTTAGACCGCAAATACTGGAGGTAAAATGGATAATTTAAATACTAATCAAAAAACATTATTATGGCTTTCATCCGGCAACGTGTCAAATTACAATATTTCAAAGCTCCTCGATTATTTCGGATCGGTACAAAATTTATGGGAAAACTTTGAAAACGAGCAATTAAATTTGAATTTTCTTAAAGTTGAAACTTTAAATAAGCTTTCCAAAATTAAAATTGATTTTGAAGAAAGAATATTGGAGAAGTTAAATAGTGAAAAGGCTCAAATAGTAACTATTTTTGATAATGATTATCCTTCTAAACTAGAACAAATTGAAGGTGCTCCTTATTTGTTATACTACAAAGGCAGTTTAGAAGATATTAACAATATATCAATTGCAGTCATAGGCTCCAGAAAAGCTACAAGCTATGGAAAATGGGCTGCAGAGAAACTCACAAAGGAATTGTCGGATATTGGTGTAAACATAGTAAGCGGTCTGGCAGTCGGAATTGATACAATTGCTCATAAAACAGCTTTGAAATACAATGCCAAAACATATGGTATAATCGGTTGCGGCATAAATATTGTATACCCGAAGAATAACAGGGAGCTTTTTAAACAAATAGCCGAAAATAAGGGAGCTGTAATTACCGAATATACTTTTGATATACAACCGGTTGCTTTTAATTTTCATGACAGGAATAGAATTATCAGCGGACTTTCCGAGGGAGTATTGGTCATTGAAGCTCAGGAAAAAAGCGGTACATTGATTACAGCGGGTCATGCAGCTAATCAGGGAAGAGAAATATTTGCGGTTCCCGGAAATATAGACAGCCTGTACAGCAAAGGCACCAATGCTCTTATCAGAGATGGAGCTAAAATAACAGTATCAATCGATGATATTGCGGAAGAAATTTTAGAATTGAAGGAAAGAGTAAGTCTTAAAAAAACATTTATTGATTTAGGCACATTAACCGATGACGAACTAAAAATTATAGACTGTCTTAAGTCAGGTAAAAATACGATATATGTATTAGAGCAGGAAACAAAAATGGAAACCGGAGAATTGCTTGGCAACTTAACATTCTTGGAAATGAAAGGTGCAATAAAGGTGAGTGCCGATAAAATTTCTCTGAATTTAAGTTTCCCTTCGATATCAAACAAATAAAAATTTCATCAAATATACTGAAACGAAGGGCACTATGAAAGAAACAATTACATACAGCCTGTATTCCTTATAGAGCTCCATTGTTGTAACATTCATATATTGAATTGTGAAGGCCTGACACAAGTGAATCGGTGAGAAATAATAACCTGCATATGAGCATGCAAAAGAAAAATATGTATAGATGTAAATCATATCAGTAGATATACCAAGCTGAGAAATCATCGGGACAATAATTGCAATGGTAGCTGTTTGATTACCCGTTATAATTCCAAAAAATACGGACGATACTAAGAATACCAATAAAATCGACAACATGCTGCTTTCTGCATTAAACATACTTTTGAATAATATTATAAGTTCTTCCATATTTAAAATAAGTTCTTTCATGATTAGAATCGCTGCAACCGTTAATACAGTATGGTAATTTACAGATTTAATCAATATAGAGAAGAATTGTTTTTTATCACATAATAAATAGACAGCTAATACACTGAAAATCAGAGCAACAAAAAAGGGAAGACCTGTTACGGAATTAATAATTACACAAATATATATTGGAGATGTATAAAGTAAAAGAGTCAAAAAATTTCTTCCTGATAATTTTACTTTTTGTGTATTTTCGTATTTAATATCTTTAATAAACAGAAAATAACCAACAAATGTTGTTGGTATAACGTAAAACAGGTTTAAAAAAATAAGTTTTGATATATTTATTTCCGGAAGAGCAGCGGAAATAACCAATAGTCCGGTTGAGAAGGGCAGTATAAACATTGCAATATGTCTGAATACCAAATTGATAGCTGC
>DMWH01000145.1:13537-13740 GCA_003483345.1 Clostridiales bacterium
ACTATTTTATCAAGAATTTTATAATGCTTCATTAAGCCGCCTAAAACGCTTACCATCATAACTGATAGTATTGTGTTTACTGATGAAAGTTCCGTAAAAGTATTTTTTACCGACTGCAATGCAGCTTCTGCTCCCATTCCGGACAGCAAAGCTAAAATACAGCATGCTATCAAAAGAATATAACTTAACTGAATTTTAAATCT
>DMWH01000145.1:13746-14259 GCA_003483345.1 Clostridiales bacterium
CAAATTAACATAATTATATAAAACTATTGAGAATAAATCAATATATTATTAGACATGAGCATTCCTAACCGCATGATAATAAATCTTAACAATCAAAAAATCAATCAGTAAAAATTTTCTTGTTGACTGAGTTATTTACACATGTTATAATTGGTGAAAATAATCTTTAACACGGTACCGTGATGCCGTCAAGATTTAATATTCATATGAGTTATTGTGTATACTAATCCTTGACCATCCGGTCGAGGATTTTATTTATTACATGGAGGTATTTATGTCAACAAAAAATGAGGTTTTTGGTTATTTGCCGGACGAGCGTCCGCCGATTATTGGACTTATTTTCTTTGCATTACAACAAATAGTGGTAATGTTTCCTGCAACAGTCTTGGTTGCTCTAATCACAGGTTTTCATGTATCTACTACGATTTTTGCCAGCGGTTTGGCAACATTAGGATTTATACTTATCACTGGAAGACAAATTCCTCTCTACTATGGCTCAAGCTTTTCATATAT
>DMWH01000218.1 GCA_003483345.1 Clostridiales bacterium
AGTGTTGGGGGTATAGAATATATGAAAAGGAGAAACAAAATGAAAAAGAAAATTTTAGCGTTAACATTGGCACTAATGATGGTACTTTCCTCAACATCTGCATTTGCTGCAGATCAAGTGTATTATACAAGCTTTAACATTTCTGATTTGTTAAGAAATTACGGTTATTTCAATTTTGAACCCGCTAATAATAATTATATTAAATATGTAGAAGCTCCTATAGATAAGGAAGCTCAAACAACACAAGCTGCTACAAAGGAACAGACAGTAACAGAGCAAGCAGTAGCTGATGAAACAAAAGCAAGCACAAGTACTGCTCCATCAGTATCAAATTACGAGAAACAAGTAGTTGAACTTGTAAATGTCGAAAGACAAAAAAACGGATTGGCACCCCTTACTTTGGATCCTGCAATATCAAACGTTGCAAGAATAAAGTCACAGGACATGTCTGCCAACAATTATTTTGCACACCAATCTCCAACCTACGGAAGTGCGGGAGACATGCTTGCTAAACATGGCATTAGATACACCGCATGGGGTGAAAATATAGCAGCAGGTCAAAGAACGCCTGAGGAAGTAGTAAATGCATGGATGAATTCACCGGGCCACAGGGCAAATATACTTGCATCACACTTTACAAAAATAGGTGTCGGCTACGTGAACAACGGCAGGCCATATTGGACACAGATGTTTACAAACTAATAAAAAGCAGATTCTTAATAGTGCGCTCAGGAGTATTAATAAACCCGCTATTTTGCGGGTTTTAATTTTATTGTTTTAAATAAATCCTTATCTATATTTATCAAAAATCCATTTATACAGAATATAGTACACTCTCTTTAAAATAGATACAACCACGCTAAATGTAATGTGGTTATTTTTTATTCCCATACTTTGCTGTAGCTTCTTTAATCAGAGAATCATGCCAATCAGGCATCTGTAAATCAGACTTGTAATACTTTTCAAATATTCCATATAAAAACTTATATGTACTACCATTGATTAAAATGTTTTTTAAAGATTTTGTATCTAATGCTATAATTTTCATACCATCAATCATCTTATCATCTTTGCCAAAGTAAGGTATAAATTTTCTATATCTAAAATCAGTTACAACATTTTTGTGTAAATATGTACTTATAAATAAACTATAGTCAAAAGGATTTCCATATTTTAGCCTATGTTCTCCTAAATGTCTTGAAACTGGTTCCATCTCCGCCCTTCTTTGATTAATTCCTTCAGTTAGAGTAGCTTCAATTAATAGTGAATGTTTAGGATATTCTTGACATGCTTCATATTCGTAAATAATATCTGCATATCCACCTGCAGCATGTGTTTTTGGTAGAAGATTAGCTTCTAATGATAACTGCATATAATCAATGATGTTTCCTTGTCTTTCACTGACCTTATACCACACAATAGCTATTATATATTCAAAAATTGTTGGTATATCAGCTTCATCGGTAACTAACTCTTCTATTCTTAAATCGTCTCTTGTTTCAAAACATGTCAATAATTCAACTAAAACTGAATCATTAAATTTCTTATCTATTAATTGATTAAATCTTCTATAACGTTCATCCTTAATAAAAGCGGTCGCTTATAATGCCCCCACTTGTCAAGACAATTTTTTAGCTTTTCTAAGTTAGGTTCTCCTTTCTTTATTTTTGTATAATTATAACATTTATGCATTCTGTTGGAGGATGTCAAGGGCGAGCGTAAGCGAGTTCATCTTGGCCCTTGACATCCAATGCGCATACATCCTTTTGCTTTCCGGTCTGTTATGACAGACCGGCTGCCTTCCGGCGAGGACGGGGTTTGGGGCAGAGCCCCAAGGTTTTATACGACTGCCGGAAGCTGCTTACAACCCCCGAAGTAATACTCTGCCGGTGTTTTGTAATCCAACGACTGGTGAGGTCTCCGGTTGTTATAATACTCCACATATTCCCTTGTAATCTGCCGGAGCTGATGTCCTGTTTCGCAATCTTCAAGATAAAGCTTTTCCCATTTGTAGGATCGGAAGAAACGCTCTATCCGTTGGTTATCCAATGCTCTTCCTTTGCCATCCATAGATATTTTGATATTGTTGTTTTTTAGTAGATTGATGTAATCATCACTGGTAAACTGTGAGCCTTGGTCGCTATTCATAATTTCAGGTTTTCCGTGCCGTTTTATCGCCTTTTGGATTGCCTCTATGACAAATGTCCGATCCAGCGTGTTTGATAGCTCAAATCCAACAATATAACGAGAATACCAGTCTATAATGGCTACCAGATACATGAAACCACGTTTCATCCGGCAGTAGGTCACGTCTATGGACCATACCTGATTGGGATGATCAATGTTCAAGCCTCTCAGCAGGTACGGATACAAGTACTTCCCATGTAGACGCTTACTAAGATTGGGGCCAGGACAGAAGCCATGTATCCCCATTTCCCGCATGTAACGCCGGGTTCGCTTGCGATTAATGCGAATGTGATATTCCCGGTTCAAGATATTCGTCATCCTACGGTAACCGTACTCCGGATGAGCCGTGTAAATCTCATCGATGATCCTCTTAATCAGGTATTCCTCATCATTTGCTGGAACCGGCTTGTAGTAAAGGCTTGTACGATTTATGCTCAACAGTTCGGCTTGCTTGGTTATACTGAGTTTCTTCTCTTCTCTGTCAATCATCTTCATGCGGTCTTCACGGGACTTAGAGTCGGCCAGATTTTTTTTTAAGCCAGTTAACCTCATATGAGAGTTGACCAATTTGCTTAAGCAGTTCGTCCTTCTCCTTTTCATACGCCTGCTTGACTTTCTCTACTTCATCGGTTTCCTTGCTGAATACCCTGCCTGCATTGCTTATGAATTCTGCCTTCCAGCGGCTTAGCTGATTCGGATGTATTTCATATTCGGCAGCAATCTCATTCAGCGTTTTTTCTTCCCTTAAGACCTCAATCACTATTTTTGCTTTTTCTTCCGGTGTAAAATTTCTTCTCTTTTCCATAGTTCCATACTAACTTATTTTGGCCGTTTTGTCTGTCTTAATTTCTGGTATCATTATAGCTTGTTCATGGGTTTGAATAACTGTTCCTAATTTTTTACTTATTCTTTCATATATTTCTTTCTCATTAAATACTAAACCTTTTGAAATATCTTGCAATGAGATTGATTTGCTTAAATTATTATCTTCAGTAAATGCTATATCAATGATATTATTGATACAAGTTTCGAAGAAATATTTCGGCAACAAATCAAAACGTACTATTTGGTCTTCAAATACAAGCGTCTCAGTAAGATTTAAATATCTCCTATTCAGATCGAAATAATCTGACAGTGTTGCCATAGCCTTAAATACATGAAGATACTTGAAAAATATTTTTTTAATATCTATTTCAGATTTGCAACCATGAAATGGACAATCCTCGGTAATATTATTTATTCCATTTTTTTTAATACTATTTGCATTTGTTGTCTTAAATAAAAATTTTCTCCATAAATTCCCTGGCTTTTGATTTATTTGCTTTGATGCCAAATATAATTCATAAATTTCATCATACTTTTTAGCCAGAAATACATTTTTTATTCTTCTATACAAATTATAATAAGGTTTATCGTAACTCCTACTTTTTCTATTTATTCCAACTGTACATATTAAGTCTTCTGATACTTTTTGATTAATAAAATGTTCATATGCTAATTTATAATTATCCATCTGCATTAATTCTTCATATATTATATCTACTATTGTAATTTTGTTATTTCTTAACTCTTTAATTCTTGAAATAATATTTTTTGTACTCTCAACAGAAATAGCTAATGGTAATAAATAAGTAAACTCATCAAAACTAAGTTCTCCAATTTCAGTAAGTACCTTTGCTAAAACAATGTATGGTCTAACAATATTATCATTTACCTTTATAGATGTTTTTAAAAGTTGTTTAAAGTAAATATAACTATCATTATCAATATTCAATTTATTATTATCTCTAAAGTTCCCCTTTGTTGCAATATTGAGAAGTTCATTACCTACTTCTGTTATTCTTCTATCTTCGGTAATTAGACCTATATCAACTAATCCAGATGTCTTTTCCCTTGCATCTTTATCTTTTCGAAGTGCATCTCCTTTAATGAATTCTTTTTCCTTCATAAAATTATAGTAGTCAATTTGCGTTTGATTATTCCAAAACCATTTACCATGTTCCTTTATATGCTTATCATAGAATTCATTCAATAATGC